>NZ_JAVAXX010000022.1:0-49580 GCF_042709275.1 Bacillus sp. LR_5
TAATGGAATGGCCGGGGTAAGGGCCATTGAAGAGATACTGAGTGTTGCTAAAGACGAGTTTCAGATCACAATTTTCGGTGCCGAACCGCATCCCAATTACAACCGAATCCTTTTGTCAAAAGTGCTTCAAGGCGATACAGATATTAAAGATATTACGTTAAACGATTGGGACTGGTACGAAGAAAACAACATTCAATTGTATACAAATGAAACAGTCATCAAAGTGGACACGGAAAACAAAACAGTCATCACAGATGCAGACAGAATCCAGCCTTACGATGAATTGATCCTGGCGACAGGATCGGTCCCTTTTATCCTTCCGATTCCGGGCGCAGACAAAAAAGGCGTCACAGCTTTCCGGGACATAAAAGATACAGACACAATGCTCGCCGCGTCAAAACAATATAAAAAAGCTGCCGTCATCGGCGGAGGACTACTTGGTTTGGAAGCAGCTCGCGGACTGCTGAATCTCGGCATGGACGTGTCCGTCATCCACCTTGCCCCATTCCTGATGGAGCGCCAGCTTGATGCAACGGCAGGACGCCTGCTGCAAAACGAGTTAGAAAAACAAGGTATGACCTTTTTACTTGAAAAGCAAACAGAAGAAATTGTCGGTGATGACCGTGTCGAAGGCCTTCGCTTCAAAGATGGCACAAGCATTGAAGCCGATTTAGTCGTCATGGCTGTCGGCATCCGTCCGAATACAACACTCGGCGCCGAGAGCGGCATTCCGGTTAACCGCGGCATCATCGTCAATGATTATATGCAGACTGAAATCCCGCACATTTACGCGGTCGGCGAATGTGCCGAGCACCGCGGAATCGCCTACGGGCTTGTGGCACCGCTCTATGAACAGGCAAAAGTGCTGGCGAAGCATATTTGCGGCATCGAAACAAAACCGTATGAGGGCTCCGTTCTCTCCACACAGTTAAAGGTATCAGGCGTCGAGGTTTTCTCTGCCGGTGACTTTAACGAATCAGAAGAGAAAAAAGCGATTAAAGTCTTCGATGAGCAGGACGGCATCTATAAAAAAATCGTCCTGAGAGGCAATCAAATAGTCGGTGCTGTTTTATTCGGCGACAGCAGCGAAGGCAATCGCCTGTTTTCTATGATTCAAAAAGAAGCCGATATCTCTGAAACCTCTAAAATATCAATCTTACAGCCTCTCAGCCAAGAAGCAGGCACAAGCATCACCGCAGCGATGAGCGACGATGAAATCATCTGCGGCTGTAACGGCGTGTCAAAAGGTGCGATTATTCAAGCCATACAGGAAAAGGGCTGCTCGTCAACGGACGAGATCAAAGCATGCACTGGCGCATCCCGCTCATGCGGAGGCTGTAAGCCGCTCGTAGAAGAAATCCTCCAGCATACGCTCGGATCAGACTTTGATGCGTCAGCGCAAAAAGAAGCCATTTGCGGCTGCACCACATTGTCAAGAGATGAAGTCGTAGAAGAAATCAAAGCCAAAGGGCTGTCACATACAAGAGAAATCATGAATGTGCTCGGCTGGAAAACGCCAGAAGGCTGTTCCAAATGCCGGCCGGCTCTGAACTACTACTTAGGCATGATCAATCCAACCAAATACGAGGATGACCGGACATCCCGCTTTGTTAATGAACGAATGCACGCCAATATTCAAAAAGACGGAACATACTCAGTCGTTCCTCGGATGTACGGCGGCGTGACCAACTCCACAGATTTGCGCAAGATCGCCGATGTCGTTGACAAATATGAGATCCCGCTCGTGAAAATGACAGGCGGCCAGCGAATTGATCTTATCGGCGTGAAAAAAGAAGACCTTCCGAAGGTATGGGAAGATCTTGATATGCCTTCGGGCTACGCGTACGGAAAAACGCTCCGCACAGTGAAAACATGTGTAGGCGAGCAATTCTGCCGCTTCGGCACACAAGACTCCATGGCACTGGGCATTGCGCTTGAGAAAAAATTCGAAGGGCTGAACACGCCTCACAAAGTCAAAATGGCCGTGTCTGCCTGCCCGCGAAACTGTGCGGAATCCGGCATTAAGGACCTTGGCGTTGTCGGCATCGACGGAGGCTGGGAGCTTTATGTCGGCGGAAACGGCGGAACCCATTTGCGTGCCGGCGATTTGCTGATGAAGGTGAAAACAAATGAAGAAGTCTTAGAATACGCGGGCGCTTACCTGCAATATTACAGGGAAACCGCAAACTATCTGGAGCGTACGTCCGCATGGCTTGAGCGCGTCGGTTTATCCCATGTCCAATCCGTGTTAAACGATCCGGAAAAGCGGCAGGAGCTGAACGACCGAATGAATGAAACACTCTCTGTCCACAAGGATCCGTGGAAAGACTTTTTAGAGGATAAACAAACCTCTAAAGAATTATTTGAAAATGTCGTGACCACATCATAATGACAAAAACAATCATTGAGGAGGAATGGACATGGTAAACAAAGACGTAACAAAAGTATGTATCGGAAAAATTGAAGAATTGCCTGAACAATTAGGCAAAACAGTGTATATTGAAGATAAGGAGCTCGCGGTTTTCAAGCTTTCAGACGGAAGCATCCGCGCCATCGAAAACCGCTGTCCGCACAAAGGCGGCGTCCTGGCAGAAGGCATCGTCAGCGGTCAATATGTTTTCTGCCCGATGCACGACTGGAAAATTTCCTTAGAAGACGGAATCGTCCAAGAACCTGACCACGGATGCGTCAAAACATATGAAACGCTGATCGAAGGAGAACATGTTTATCTCGTATATTGATCAAAAGACCGGATCACTTTTCTAGTGGTCCTTCATTTTTTACAGTGACGGAAGGATGACATGATCATGAAGAACGGAATCGTATATTTCGTGGGAGCCGGACCCGGCGACCCAGGCCTGCTCACCATCAAAGGAAAACAGGCGCTCGAGGAAGCAGATGTGATTTTATATGACCGGCTCGCCAACCCGAAGCTGCTCGAATTTGCATCACCGGACTGCCAGTTTATTTATTGCGGAAAACTGCCAAACCGCCATTTTATGAAACAAAAAGAAATTAACGCCCTGCTGGTTGAAAAAGCATTAAATGGGTTAACCGTTATTCGCCTGAAGGGCGGAGATCCGAGCGTATTCGGCAGAGTCGGCGAGGAAGCAGATGCTCTTCATGAGCACGGCATTCGCTATGAAATGGTGCCGGGAATCACCTCTGGAATTGCAGCGCCGCTATATGCGGGCATCCCCGTCACGCATCGGGATTTTGCATCGTCTTTTGCCATGATTACAGCGCATGATAAATCATTAAAAGGCACGCCGAACCTTGACTGGGAAGGGCTGGCCCGAAGCGTACAAACCCTTGTTTTTTACATGGGTGTCAAGAACTTGTCTTATATTTGCCAGCAGCTTATTTCATACGGGAAATCGCCTTCTGTCCCTGTCATTGTCATCCAATGGGGAACGTGGGGCCGCCAGCGGAGTGTGAAAGGAACACTTGAGAACATTCAGCAAAAAGTGCAGGAACACCAGATTACAAACCCTGCGATTATCGTCATCGGAGACATCGTCAACTTTCAAACACACAGCTGGTTTGAAAGCAAACCGCTCATCGGACGGCATTTGATGGTTGTGACTCATGGCGAAGATGAAGACCCGCTTGCAGACAAGCTGCGCGATTCCGGCGCCGATCTCATCGAGTGGCCGAAATGGCGGACCGAAAACATGCCTGTCAATGAAGAAATTCTTCGAAAGATTGGCACCTTTGAAGACGTTTTTTTCACATCGCGCCGGGCGGTTTGTGAATTTTTCAGAGCACTGGCTTCTCAGAAAATCGACATCCGCCAGCTGACAGCCAAACTGAGTGCAGCATCTGAGCAAGCAAAGACAGAGCTTGAGAAACGGGGCTTTCTTGTCACCGCCATTCAGCCTGATTCAGAGAAACGTCTTGTTGTCGGGAGCCGCCATGCAGTGGAAAACATGCAAAAGCATGAATCCTGTTCGTTTTATATCACTCATGAAAACGTCATAGATGACCGGTTCACCCACATGATTCAGCGTACCATCAGTGAATCCCCGCTGCACATGGTCATTTGCCCGAACAAGCTGTCCGTTCAGCAATTGATCAATGGTGGCGAACAAATTGGCATTTCGCCGGAATTGTCAGCAAGCCGGCCCCCTATCGTCTGTATAGGCGATGACTCAGCTGCCGAAGCTTATGGATTCACAGCTGTACAAGAACAGGATGAATTGCTAGCTTTCATTCAGAATCAACAGACGCAGAAAAAGCTCCTTCACAGCTGATGGCTGGCAGCCCTTTCCCCCAAGGGCTGTTTTATTTATGCACCAATTTTTTATGATGGGTGGAATACATCGCCATATTCTCGGCCTTAGGGTCCAGATAAGCCTTGGCACTGTTGACCGCTGTCGGGCCTTCCGTAAATCCGCCGGCAATCAATCTCAGCTTGCTTTCATAAAAAGCCGCGTCGCCCGCCACAAACACGCCCGGAAGATTCGTTCGCATATGTCTGTCAGCTTTCACCCTTCCTTCTTCAATCTCCAGCCCCCACTCCATCATCGGCCCGAGATCAATTTTGAACCCATGATTAATGATCAGCTCATCAATTTCTATGTCTTTCCTCTGGCCAGACTCAGTATGACAAACGGTCACGCTTTTGATGCCCTCTTCATCTCCGTTCAACTGCTCCAGCCGATAAGGCGTAAGCACCCGCACCGATGATTGCTTCATTTTCGTCACGCTGCTTTCCATTCCGCCGAATTCCTCACGCCGATGAACGACAGTCACAGACGCCGCAATCGGTTCAAGCTCATTAGCCCAATCGACCGCAGTATCTCCGCCGCCTGATATCACCACGCGCTTATCTTTAAACGCATCGAGCTTCTCCACTCCATAATGAAGATTTTTGCCCGCATATCTGGCCGCATCCTCGCTGTCAAACTCATTGACCTCAAGTGTACCCATGCCGCAAGCCAAAATCACAGTTCTTGTATAGTGCTTCTCCCCTTCAGAACCCGTCAGTACAATGGTGCCGTCATTCAGGCGTTCAAACCCGGTCACACGCTGATTCAATACGATATCAGGATCAAACGTTGCCGCCTGCTCCTTCAACTGCTCGATCAGCTGCTTTCCCGCAATCCCCGGTATGCCGCCGATATCGCGAATGATTTTCTCAGGAAAGAATAAAGACACCTTTCCTCCGAGCTTCGGCAAAAATTCGATTACCTTTGTTTTTAGCTCCCGCATCCCGCAGTAAAAAGCAGTAAACAGCCCAATCGGCCCCCCGCCTATAATCGTAACGTCATATACCTCTTGATTCTCAGCCATCCGTCCTGCCTCCCGTTCACATCTATATCAAAGTTTTAATTGAGAATGAATATCAATAAAAAGTATATCATATTTCAAGGGCCTTTGTTTATTCATTTCTTCTCCTTGTGGTCAATTGCTGAAAACTCTATAATAGGCAAAAACCAATTGGGTGAAACAGATGAAAAGACGAGTCGAAACGATCACCTTCGATGGCAGTACACTAGAATATTCTGTGACAGGCAAGGGAACTCCGATCCTTGTCATGCATGGCGGGCATTCACATTGTTACGAGGAATTCGGATACACAGCGTTGATTGAGCAAGGGTATTCCATCATTACGCCTTCAAGGCCCGGCTATGGACGAACGTCAAAAGAAATTGGAAAAAGTCTTGCCAACGCCTGCCGTTTCTATGTGAAATTATTAGATCATTTACAAATCGACAGTGTCCATGTGATCGCCATCTCAGCAGGAGGGCCGAGCGGCATATGCTTTGCCTCACATTATCCGGAAAGAGTAAATACATTGACCCTGCAATCCGCAGTCACCAAAGAGTGGCTCACCCCAAAAGACACTGAATATAAATTGGGGAAAATTCTCTTCCGCCCGCCGGTGGAAAAGTGGATATGGAGGCTGATTTCTTCCTTGAATAACGCTTTCCCGCGTTTGATGTTTCGAGCTATGAGCCCCCAATTCAGCACGCTTCCGTTTCAGCGAATCAAGTCCTTGATGAATGAAAAAGACATAGAAGCATTTCGGAAAATGAACAGTCGGCAGCGCTCGGGTGAAGGATTTCTGATTGACTTGTCACAAACCGCCGCTGTCTCTTTAAAAGACCTGCAAGCCATCATATGTCCCGTGCTGATTATGCAAAGTGTTTATGATGGATTGGTTGACTTGTCACATGCACATCATGCAAAAGAGCACATTCGTGGCGCTGCTCTCTGTTTGCTTCACTCATGGGGACACCTGATTTGGCTCGGAAAAGAAGCTGCAGAAACAGGCAGTATCCTACTCGGCTTTTTGGAATCCTAACCAAAGTGAAACGATCCTTTCCCCTCCTCCGTCAAACAAGCAGTGCCTTTTTTTCTGGTATCATAAGAAAGGCAGCTTAACATGAGCGGAGGTTTTATTGTGACAGCACAATCATCTTTTCTTCAGCTGAATTCTATTTTTATCAGCATTTTAATAGAAGCCATTCCGTTTATTCTGATTGGCGTCATACTTTCCGGAATCATTCAAATGTTTGTTTCTGAAGAAATGATTGCAAAAATCATGCCGAAAAACCGTTTTCTCGCCGTTTTATTCGGTGCGCTGGCCGGCGTTTTATTTCCCGCCTGCGAATGCGGCATCATCCCGATTACGAGGCGGCTTCTGTTAAAGGGAGTTCCTCTGCATGCGGGCGTTGCTTTCATGCTGACCGCGCCTATCATTAATCCTATCGTTTTATTTTCTACTTATATTGCGTTCGGAAATAGATGGAGCGTGGTCTTTTACAGAGGCGGACTGGCTCTCGCCGTTTCGCTGATCATCGGGGTCATCTTATCCTATCAATTTAAGGATAACCAGCTTTTAAAGCCTGATGAACCCGGGCACCACCATCATCATCACGGCACCTTGCTCCAAAAACTGGGCGGGACCTTGCGGCATGCCATTGATGAATTTTTCTCCGTGGGGAAATATTTAATCATCGGCGCCTTTATCGCAGCCGCTATGCAGACGTATGTCAAAACATCCACTCTGCTTGCGATCGGGCAGAATGATGTATCCTCTTCCCTCGTGATGATGGGTCTGGCGTTTGTCCTGTCGCTTTGTTCAGAAGTTGATGCGTTCATCGCGTCTTCCTTCAGCAGCACATTTTCATTAGGATCGTTAATCGCCTTTCTCGTCTTTGGCGCAATGGTGGATATTAAGAATCTATTGATGATGCTTGCGGCCTTCAAAAAACGATTTGTTTTCCTGCTGATTACATACATTGTCGTGATTGTTTTAGCGGGATCACTACTGGTAAAGGGGTGATTGGATGTTTCGTTTATTGGTGCTGATGGGATTTACGTTTTTCTTTTATCATCTGCATGCCTCAGGAAATCTAACAAAATATATCAATATGAAATATGCCTATCTATCCTTTATTGCGATCTTCCTGCTGGCCATTTTGACAGCCGTTCAAGCGTATCTATTTATCAAGTCGCCTGAAAAAAGCGGGCATCACCATGACCATGATTGCGGGTGCGGCCATGATCACGAGCATGACCATGAACAAAACAAGCCATTTTATCAGCGTTATTTGATTTATGTTGTTTTTCTTTTTCCTTTGGTGTCAGGCATCTTCTTCCCGATTGCAACGCTTGACTCATCCATAGTCAAAACAAAAGGGTTCTCGTTTAAGGCGATGGAGAGCGGAGATCACTACTCCCAAACACAGTATTTGCGGCCTGATGCCAGCCTTTATTACGCGCAAGACAGCTATGACAAACAAATGAAACAGCTGTTTAATAAGTATTCCAGCAAAAAAGAGATTTCTCTGACCGATGACGATTTCCTAAAAGGAATGGAAACCATCTATAACTATCCGGGTGAATTTCTCGGACGGACGATAGAATTCCATGGATTTGCTTACAAAGGAAACGCAATTAACAAAAATCAGCTGTTCGTATTAAGGTTTGGCATCATTCACTGTATCGCTGATTCCGGCGTGTACGGGATGCTTGTGGAATTTCCGAAGGACATGGACATCAAGGATGATGAATGGATTCACATTAAGGGCACTCTGGCCTCAGAGTATTACCAGCCATTCAAGTCAACTCTCCCTGTCGTCAAAGTAACTGACTGGAATACCATTAAAAAACCTGATGATCCGTATGTTTACAGAGGATTTTAAGTGAAGACGAAACCAGTACAAGTACTGGTTTCTTTTTTATTTCTTTTTCATCAGCATCAAATCGAGATAGAGCTGGCACCGCGTTCTGAAATCGCTTAAATCGATCGATGTCATCTCAGTAATCTGTTTGATGCGGTAATTCAATGTATTTTGGTGAATAAACAGCTGTTCTGCCGCTGGTTTTGTTTTGCAGTTGTTGAGGAGATAGATTTCCAAGGTTTTGAGCAGCTCAGTGCTGCTTTCTTCGTCTTTTGCTTTTAATAAAGCTAAATCTTTATTCTCGTATTCTAAAAATTCATTTTTCTGTTCGATGCTTTCTAAATAGCGGTAAATGCCGAGTTTGGCATATTCATATGGAATGTTTTCCTGATTGCCGGTGATTTCTGCGGCTTTGATGACTTCAAGTGCTTCTGTGTAGCTCTTGCCAAGTTTTAATAGGTGATTATATTCGTTTCCGATACCGATATAAATAGGGGTAGGTATTTTTTGAAAGTGAAAATGTGTTAACAGCTTGTTAATAAACTCAGAAGCTGCTGAGGAGACGGAGCTTTTTTGGGAAAAACTCGCTACGACGATGACAATATTTGATTCGATCGTTAAGACATGACTGACCTTATCCCGTAAATTCAGGTACGACCTGATATTTTCCTTTAAATCCTCTACCGCTTCCCCATCCCCATTTGCGGCGTGCAGGATAACAACTGAAAACATGGAAGGCAGCACGGTGTTGATCCTTTCAGCTTCCCGTCTGAGTTCCTTCTCAGAGGTAAATTGCTGATAGATCGCCCGTTTGATGAGATCCTCTGCTTTTTCTTCCTTTTCCTGTTTCAATTTATTCGTTTTATAAATAATTTTCCCGACATGGAAGGAGGTCTCGTACAAAAAGTCGAGCTCTTCATCCGTCAGATTTTGGTCCAGCTCCTGAATCCAGATGTAGCCCATGACTTCCCCTTTGTGCTTTGCACTCACGACCACCCTCTGGTTTAACCCAATGCTTTCAATTTTATTGACGCGAAAAGGCTCAGGCTCTGTTTTCAATTTTTCAATAATTCCGTCCTTCAGAAACCTCTCAAAAATCTGGACCGGACACTTTTTCGAAAAAATAGTCTGCTGGTTGGCAGAATCAAAATGGTTAATATAGTAAGAATTATAGGCTAACAAAAAGAAATCCGCGCTTTCCAGTATCACTGGCTTTTGCAGTTCATAGCTAATAAAATCAATCAGCTTATCAACATCTGAAAATGAAAAAACTCTCTCTAAAAGCTCTTCCATACCTTTTTCTCCTATACTTTTTTTACTTTAATCATATCCATACGGGGTCTTTTTGTATAGAAAAAAATACGTTTGTTTCCAAAAGAAAAAAATGGCCGCTTAAAAGGAGAAAAGAGGAAAAAGGGACAGCCCCTTCCTCCTCCTTTCGATCTTTATTGCGACATTGTATCTTGGTAGTCGTTGAACTGGTCTGTGACAGCTTGTGACGGAGCCTGCGTCAATATGCTGACAAAAAAGACAGATAATAGACTCGCAGCAAAACCAGGTATCATTTCATACAGAAAGTCCGAAAGACCGGCATTCGCCCAAATGATTACAGTCGCTGCTCCCACAATCATGCCGGCGAGTGCCCCCCATTTGGTCATTCGTTTCCAAAACAGACTGAGCAGTACAATTGGCCCGAATGATGCACCGAAGCCCGCCCACGCGTAGCTGACCAATCCAAGGATGGTGTTATTTTTCTCCCAAGCCAGAACCAACGCGACAATTGAAACAGCCAGAACAGCCAGTCGGCCTAAAAACACCAGTTCTTTATCTGAAGCTGAGCGTCTGAACATCGACTTATACAAATCTTCTACCAGAGAGCTTGATGTCACAAGCAGCTGGGAAGAAATTGTACTCATAATCGCGGCCAAAATCGCTGAAATCAGAAAACCCGTGATAATCGGATGGAACAAGATATTCCCTAATTGAATAAAAATCGTCTCTGGGTCCTTCAGTGTCATGCCGCGCTGATGGTAATAAGCGATTCCGCCCAAACCGGTCAGCACTGCGCCTACTGCAGACAAAATCATCCAGCCCATCCCAATTCTGCGCGCTCTTTTGATCTCTTTGACAGACGTTATCGCCATAAAACGCACAATAATATGCGGCTGGCCAAAGTATCCCAGCCCCCAGGCAAACAAAGAAATAATGCCAAGGACGCTCGTTCCTTTGAAAATATTAAACATATCAGGATCTACAGAGCGGATTTCAGCAACTGTATCACCTGCTCCTCCCGTGTGGAAAAACGTAACGATCGGCACAAGAATGAGTGCGGCAAACATAATAATCCCCTGAACAAAATCTGTCCAGCTGACTGCCAAAAAGCCGCCAAACAGGGTATATGCCACAACAACACCCGTCACAATCCACAGGCCGGTGTGATAATCCATCCCCAAGATGCTGTTGAATAAAACGCCGCCGGACACCATTCCGGACGATACATAAAACGTGAAAAAGACTAAAATGACAATTCCCGAAAACAGTCTGAGAAGCTTTGTTTGATCTCCGAAGCGATTTTCCAGGAATCCGGGAATTGTAATAGAATTCCCCGCTTTTTCAGTATAGGTTCTCAGCCGCGGTGCGACGTAAAGCCAGTTCGCCCACGCTCCAAGGCAAAGTCCGATGACGATCCAAGCGCCGCTCAGACCAGTAGAAAACATGGCGCCCGGAAGCCCCATTAGCAGCCAGCCGCTCATATCGGCAGCGCCGGCACTGAGAGCGGTTACTGCCGGACCCAAAGAGCGTCCTCCCAGCATATAATCCGTCAGATTCGACGTACGCTTGTAAGCAAAGTAGCCGATTAGCAGCATTCCCGCCATATAAATACAAATCGAAATAATCAGCTGTGTGTTTTCTATGGCACTTCCTCCTCTTTTTTATAGTATATGGATGAAATGGACACCCCCGCAGGGAGGATGCCCATTTAGTCCCGCTTAGAACATTTCACTGATTGTTTTTGCTTGCATATGCAGAGCCAAGTAATCCGGCCCGCCTGCTTTTGAATCCGTTCCCGACATTTTGAAGCCGCCAAACGGATGGTAGCCGACGATAGCACCTGTACAGTTGCGGTTGAAGTATAGGTTTCCGACATGGAATTCCTGTTTCGCACGCTCGATGTGCTTGCGGTTGTTTGTGATTACTGCGCCTGTCAAACCATATTCAGTATTGTTTGCCACTTCTAAAGCTTCATCAAAGTCTGACACTTTACAAAATGCAACGACAGGTCCGAAAATTTCTTCCTGCATGAGTCTTGCTTTCGGATCAAGGTCAGCGAAGATCGTCGGTTTGATGAAGTATCCTTTCGAATCATCACCAGTACCGCCGCTTACTAGACGCCCTTCCTGTTTTCCGATCTCAATATAGCTCATAATTTTATCATAAGAACCTTGGTCAATGACAGGTCCCATATAAACATCTGCACTGTCAGGTTTAGCTGTTACTTTTGATTCCGTAATTTCAATGACACGCTCTAATACTTGATCATACACTTTTTCATGAACAACTGCACGTGAACCTGCAGAGCATTTTTGTCCCGCAAAGCCGAATGCTGAAGTAAAGATCGATTGAGCCGCTAATTCAATGTCCGCATCCTCATCAACAACAACCGTATCTTTACCGCCCATTTCAGCGATGACACGCTTTAAATGCTGCTGGCCCGGCTGAACCTTCGCCGCGCGTTCGAAAATTCTCGTACCAACTTCTCTTGATCCCGTAAATGTGATAAGGCTTGTTTTCGGATGGTCAACAAGATAGTCGCCTACTTCCGCTCCGCTTCCCGGAACAAAGTTGACTACGCCTTTTGGCAATCCGGACTCTTCAAGCACCTCAACAAATTTTGCTGCAATAACAGGTGTAGCACTCGCAGGTTTCAGAACCACTGTGTTTCCAGTAACGATCGGCGCCACTGTTGTGCCTGCCATGATCGCAAACAAGAAGTTCCAAGGCGGGATAACGACTGTCACTCCAGTCGGCGTGTATACATATTGGTTTTTCTCGCCTTCACGGCTGTTGACCGGTTTGCCTTTTGCCAGTTCGATCATTTGGCGTGCATAATACTCCATGAAGTCAATCGCTTCAGCCGTATCGGCATCCGCCTCGTTCCAAGGCTTTCCTGCTTCTTTCACAAGCAAAGCTGAGAATTCATGTTTTCTTCTGCGGACTTTGGCAGCAGCGCGGAACAGGACAGCCGCTCTCTCTTCAGGAGACGTATATCTCCACTCTTCAAATGCTTTTGCAGCCGCTTGAATCGCTTGCTCAGCGTGCTCTTGAGACGCTTTTGACACTCGGCCGACGACTTCTTCTTTATCAGCCGGGTTGATTGAAACGATTTTCGCTTCCGTTTCCACTCTCTCGCCGTTAATGACAAGCGGATAGTCTTTTCCTAAATATTCGCTTACTGTCGCAAGCGCTTTTTTAAACGCTTCCACGTTGTTTTGATCTTGGAAATTTGTGAATGGCTCGTGTTTGTAAGGTGTTGTCATGATAATCTCTCCTTTTTTACTTCTTTGTCATTCCTTTGAAAGCAAATGCAATGTTTGACGGACGTTCTGCAAGGCGTCTCATAAAGTAGCCGTACCAATCCTCGCCGTATGGCAGGTAGACTCTCATGTTATAACCTTCTTTTACGAGGCTGAGCTGGGTTTGCGACCGCATGCCGTACAGCATCTGAAATTCAAACTTGTCATTGGCAATGCCATGTTCCTTGGCAAGCTGCTTTGTAAAGTCGATCATTTTGTCGTCATGTGTGGCAATCGCTGTATAGTGACCGTTTAAGAGCTGCTTTCGGATGATTTTTTTGTAATTTTCATCGACATCGCTTTTCTCCGGGAAAGCTACTTTTTCTGATTCTTTATAAGCTCCTTTTACAAGGCGAAGGAACGGGTTTAAAGAATCCAAATCGTCAATGTCTTTTTCCGTCCGGTACAGATAGGCTTGCAGCACTGTGCTCACATGCTCGTATTTCTTTCTGAAATCTTTGAAAATATCAAGCGTTTTCTGGCATCTGACTTCGTCCTCCATGTCAATGGTGACCATGATTTTATGTTTCTCGGCCGTCTGAAGGATTTTTGTCATATTTTCATACACCAAATCCATATCTATATCCAAACCTAAAGACGTCATTTTTAAAGAAACGTGTGAGTTCAGCTCCTGATCTGCGATGGTCGCAATGGTTTGAATGCACTCTTCCGTACGCTCCCGTGCGACCTCGGCGCTGTTCACAAACTCGCCTAAATGATCGACAGTAACTGACAAACCTTGGCTGTTAAGCTGTCGAATGGTCGGGATTGAACTGTTAAAGTCATTCCCGCCGATAATTTTACCCGCTGCTACCCGGCTTCCCCAGTTCCTCGCCATTTTATTGAGAAAGCCGCTTTTGGATAAAAATAAGAAAAAATCTCTTGTGATCACTTCCAACCTCAACACCCCGCAATCTAAGAAGTATTTGTATGAGTTTATTGTAAATGGACAAAACCGACGTTCACAATATTCTCAAAATACAAAGATTCTGATTATTTTTGTGGGTTTGTCACAATCAGATAGTTAGAAAGTCGGGGGGGATTCTGTCGAATAAAGGAGAAAAGGAAGCGACAAAAAACATCAGCTTCCTCCATCCTTCCACACTTCTTCAACCGTATTCAAAAGCAAACGGTTCAACTCAGGTGTCATATCTTTTTTCTCTGCCTTCAGTTCTTTTGCCGCTTCCATGATTCTTTCAATTTCCGTTTCAATGAATTGGTGAATAACATCAATTCTTGCTTCGAGGTCAAGCTCTTCCCCTCTTCTTTTCCGTTCAAGCAAGGTTTCCATTTCAGCCTTCAGCTCGGGTTCAGCAACAAGTTCATTCATCAAAACAGTAAAGTCCATTGGCGGAATGGTTCCGTGCTTTTCAATCCATTGGCAAGCCAAAATAGGCCGAAGAACGTAGAAGTACTTTTTAATTTTGACCTCTTGTCCTTGTAGATAATCCTTGACGTTCCTTCTCGCCATATTGATATAGTGATACACGCTTGCTTCAGGCTTAAATGCCTCCGTGCGCAGTTTTCTTAACTGCTCTGCGGTCGTAAATGCTTCATAATACACAATGTCTGAGGACAGCCATTCGAGGAGCGGAGGGTTTGACTTTTTGAAAAGCCGAAGCGTTTTTCTCAGCTCCCAGCCGCTGATATCCAGCAAATCGTGAATCGGTTCCTCAATGACATCACGCTCCTGCTCAATTGAAAAATACCACTCCTTTTTCGGCACATAAATAAAGCGGACGTCGTAATCACTATCCTGCGACGGAAATCCCCATGCGCGGCTTCCTGACTCGACGGCATACACGATTTTGACTCCATATGACTGCTCGATCCGTTTTAATTCATCAATGATTCTTTGTTTCATATCTATTCGTCTCCAGTCTGTTCTCATTCCGGCAGTTTGCAGAAAAAAACCGCCTGATGATATGCGACGGCTTTTCACATTTATCAGCCTTTAAGATGCTGCTTAAAGAAAGCAAGTTTTTCCGTTTGAAAAGCAGGGATATACTCATGTCCGAAGTAGCGGTACACCTTCAGCTCTTTCTTTGTTTCCAAATGATTGTAGGCGGCAAACACGGTGGACGGCGGCGTGACCTTGTCAATCAGGCCGATTGACATCAGGACAGGCACCTTCACTCGGTCAGCGAGATTCATAATATCGAAATATGAAAGTGTCTTCATCGCCTGCGCTTCTGTTTCCGGGCTGCCATTTCTTCTGAAGAAGGAATTGATTTCAAGGTACGGCTGTTCAAGCGCCACATCAATGGCCCGTTCGAAGTTGCTTAAATAAGGATAATCGGCAACCGCGGCTTTTGGAATGTCTGACAGCGCTGCTGCGGCAATGGTTAAACCTCCGCCTTGGCTTCCTCCTGTCACACCGATCCTTGTTTCGTCAACCTCGTCGAAGCTGCTGATGACCTCAAGCGCGCGGACGGCGTCCAAATAAACACCGCGGTAATAGTATGTATCTTTATCAAGAATTCCTTTCGTCATCCAGCCCAAAGCGTGACCGTGCGGTGAAATACTCGTATCCTCGCTGCTCTGCTGGCCGCGGACAAGCATGCCGAATGCGGCGTAGCCATGGAGTGCCCAGTTTACCATTTCATGAATCTCACCATCATAGCTTGCATTGTAGCCATGATATTTCACGATCGCCGGATGCGGGCCTTCCTTGTCAGGCACCGCGTACCATCCGGTAATGCGGGCGTTTCCGAAGCTTTTATATGTGAGACGGTACACTTTTACTCCGTCAGCAGGATAGTCAACCGGCTGTAAATCAGGTTCTGCTTGGACTTTTGCAAGTTCCTCCAAAGACAATTTCCAAAACTCAGAAAAATCTTTCGGTGCTGTTTTTTCAGGCTTATATGTTTGCAATTGGTCGAGCGGCAGATCGAATAGTTGCATTTCCGATTATTCCCCTTTGTTTTATAAGATTTAGTTTGTATTCCTATACTACCACGTTTCGGCTTTGTTTTCTAAATATTTTCATCTTTGTTTCCCAGACAGCCTTCATCAAACGTTTGTTTAAGACTTTCCCGGCTTAGTTCCATAAAGGCCTGGGCGGTCAGACTGACATAGCGGTTCTTTAAAAAGACAAAGACGAGGGTTCGTGATGGCGCGGATTGAATCGATAAATAGATCACACCCGGATCTTTATCCCTTCTGACCATATTCGGCGCCATTGTCACACCTAATCCGTTAGCCACAAGAGATTGGGCGGTTTCAATATGGCTTGTCTTAAAGGCAGCATTCGGCTTAAAGCCGCTTTCCGCACAGAGATCGAGAACTGTCCTGCGAAAGCCGAAGCCTTCTTTTAACAGAATAAAGGGCACGTTCCTTACCATGTCAAGCGGCACGCACGGCTGGCGTCCCTCATCTTCTTCCAGCGCTTTCTCAATCAGAGCGACCATTTCCGGCGGCATCCACCTTTGTTTTTCCTTCGGCACCGCGAGAACAACCGGTTCCGTGAGCAAGGGTATAATGGAGAGCCGTTCATCCTCGATCGGCAAGGATAAAACAGAAAGGTCAACTTCTCCCTTTGCCGTCATCTCCTCTAATGAAACCGGATCTTTTTCAACAAGCTGAACCTCCACATGAGGATAGCGCGCCAAAAACTGCTTCAGCAGCGGAGGAAAGAGATATCTCCCTGTTACAGCAGGAATCCCGATGGATAATTTATGACCGATTCCCTGTGATCGCTCCTGCATTTCCCGAAGCAAATCATCTCTGGAACGAATGATGTCCTCGGCTTTTTCAATGAAACGCCTGCCGTGGGGTGTCAGTGTAACAGAGCCATGAGATCTGTGAAAAAGGGTAAGCCCCAGCTCAGCCTCAAGCTTTTTGATTTGCTGGCTGAGAGACGGCTGTGCGATATGAAGATGTTCCGCCGCCTTTGTAAAGCTTTGACGCCGGGCAATTTCAGCTGCATATTCCATCACTTTAATATCCATTTCAGCCTCCATAGGTTGAACCTATCGTTTTCATCATTTTTATATCTTGGACGAATCATAACAGAAATTGCTAACATAATCCATATCATCATTTACGAAAAGAAGGAGCTGGTTCAAATGACTAATGAAACACCGTTTTCTAAAAACGCCGAGATGTATCGGGATGAAAAGGTATTTGCCGAGGGGGAAGATTTGGGGTTGATGATCAAAACAGTGGAATGCCGGGCAGAGCATCGAGTGCTGGATATAGGAGCGGGCGCCGGCCATACGGCGCTGGCATTTTCTCTTTATGTACAGGAGTGCATCGGTGTTGATGCGACGAAAGAGATGGTTGAGGTTGCGTCCTCCTTCGCGCAAGAAAAAGGAGTTGAAAACGTACGCTTTCAGCAAGGAACGGCAGAGTCACTCCCCTTCACCGACGATTCATTTGACATCATCACCTGCCGATACGCAGCCCACCATTTTTCAGATGTCCGCAAAGCTGTCAGCGAGATTGCACGCGTACTGAAACAGGACGGACGTTTTCTCTTAGTTGATCATTACGCGCCTGAAGATCCCATTCTTGATGAGTTTGTCAATCATTTGAACCGGCTTCGAGACCCTTCCCATGTTCGAGAAAGCTCATTATCAGAATGGCAGGCGATGTTCAGCGCCAATCAACTGGCCTATCAAGACATCCAAAAGTGGAACTTGTCGATTCAATACGATAGCTGGATCAAACGAGGCGGAACCCCCGCTGACCGAGAAAAACAAATCATTACCCACTTGAATCACGCATCAGACGAAGCACGCGACACGTTCTGTATTACATTGAACCAAAACGGACAGCCCATCTCCTTTTGTTTAAAAGCGATTTTGATACAAGGGATAAAACGATAAAAAAAGCCGTGCGCTGCGCACGGCTTTTTACATCGGCTGATAAAGATCCCAGCCAATTTTTAATGTCTCAACAATGTAATCGGCAACCTCTTCCGGGGAAAGGTTGTCTGTTGCCACTTTTGAATTGTGCTTGTCATAAATGACTTTTCTTTCGTTAAACAGCTGTTCCATTTCATCCATTGAACGGTTATGCAGTACAGGGCGGCTTTCGATCAATAAATCCGCGCGCTGCTTCCAGTTCTCCCATGACAGGTCCAGATGAAGCACGAGACAGTTTTCCAGACAGCAATTTCTGATTTCTTCTTGTTTAAAAGATCCCCCGCCCAGAGATACGATTTTGAATCGTTTATGATGGCAGATGTCTAAAATATATTCCTTCTCCGTTTTCCGGAAAAAGTCTTCTCCCTTTTTCTCAAATATCTCAGGAATTGACATATTGAAATCCTTTTCGATCTCTTGGTCAATATCAATAAAATCTCTATATAATTTTTTAGCGACCAATTGGCCGATTGTTGTTTTTCCTACACCCATGAATCCGATCAGGACGATATTTCTTTCTCTTACTGGGATGGCTCGTTTAGCGTTCATCTTCGGCGAAATCCTCCTAAGGAATGAAATTTTATATTCATTATATGCTTATTTAGCGAATATTTATATAGATACCGGCTTTACCGGTCAAGCTTATAGTGCGCTTTGTTGTTTAGCCATTTTTGCCTGAATGACATTCATTGTACAACATTTCTGCAGGTATTTTAATACTTCGACGCAAAAAAGCGTTAAAATCTTCCGCCTTTATTGTTTTTCCAGCTGACTCTTCGATGGAAGGGTCTTTTTCTGTATGATGAATAGGAAGGGAGAAATGGCGATGATCATTTGGATAAACGGGGCATTCGGTTCGGGAAAAACACAAACAGCCTTCGAACTGCACAGAAGGCTAAACCCATCTTACGTGTATGATCCCGAGAAAATGGGTTTTGCGCTGCGCTCCATGGTGCCGCAGGAGATCGCAAAGGACGATTTTCAAAGCTACCCCTTATGGCGGGCGTTCAATTACAGTTTGCTAGCTTCTCTGACAGATACATACCACGGCATCATTATTGTGCCTATGACGATTGTACATCCTGAATACTTCAATGAGATCATCGGCAGGCTCAGACATGAAGGGAGGATCGTTCACCACTTTACACTAATGGCTTCAAAGGAAACCTTGTTAAAAAGGCTGCGCACCAGAGCAGAAGGAAAAAACTCCTGGGCCGCCAAACAAATTGACCGCTGCGTTGAAGGTTTATCATCACCCATTTTTGAGGACCACATTCAAACAGACAACCTGTCGATTCAGGATGTGGCAGAGAACATTGCAGCGAGAGCCGAACTCCCATTAGATCCTGATACAAGAGGCAGCCTCCGAAGGTTCGCCGACAGATTAATGGTAAAGCTGAATCATATCCGCATCAAATAAAGCTTCTGTACACGACAAAAGCCCGCTCCGAGAGCGGGCTTTCTTCAACTTATTTCCACCAGTCATCAAACATAGACGCCGGAACCTGGCGTTTATGTTCAGTCATGCTGTAGCGTTTTTCCAGCGCTTCTGATACTTTCGCTGATACTTCTTTTCCTTCGAGATAATCGTCAATCTCGTCGTAGGAAATGCCAAGCTCTGTTTCATCCGACTGCTGCGGTTTTTCGTCGAGCAGATCGGCAGTCGGTTCTTTTAAGTATAAGCGTTCCGGTGCACCCAGCTCTTTCAGCAAGGTTCTTCCCTGGCGCTTCGTCAAGCCTGTCAGCGGCAGGAGGTCTGCTCCGCCGTCACCGTACTTCGTAAAGAAACCAGTCACTGCTTCAGCAGCATGGTCTGTTCCTAACACAAGAAGACCTTCCTGGCCGCCGATCGCGTATTGCGCGATCATTCTTGTTCTTGCTTTTACGTTTCCTTTATTAAAGTCCGTCAGCTGATCGCCTGTTTCCTGCTGATACTGTTCAGAAAAAGCGCTGACTGTCGATTTAATATCAAACTTCCATGATTTATCCGGCTTAATAAACTTCAAAGCAAGCTGGGCATCGTCTTCATCCTGCTGTGTGCCATGCGGAAGACGGACCGCGATAAATTGAGCGTCTCCGCCCTCCTCGCGAATGCTCTCCACCGCAAGCTGAGCGAGTCTTCCCGCAAGTGTTGAATCCTGGCCCCCGCTGATTCCCAATACAAAGCCTTTAGCACCGGTTTTCTTTACATATTGTTTTAAAAAATTGACTCGGTCCTCAATTTCTTGCTTTGGATCAATTGAGGGCTTCACATGTAACTCACGCATAATCTTTTCCTGCATGCTCATCCCAATCATTCCTCCTGTACATTTTCCCTTATTACTGATCATTTCCCCAAATCAATGAAAATGAATCATGACTGTTATGTATCCCTATTAAATATAGCACAGGTCTTCATTCACAGTGAACAAGAGAGATCAGCTGACTTCAACCCGTATGGATGTCACACTGTCGCCATTGCATTTCCCTTTTTCAATCGGGCAGGAAGAAAACGCGACAATTAAATCCATCTCCGCCCTGAGCCTTACATAATCTCCGGCATTCGAAAGCGGCGTTTCCACAGACAGATTCCCTTTCTCATCAAGGACAGTATTCATAAAAATCGCAAATGGGTAATGCATGTGGGGCTTCGGTACGCCAAACTGCTCAAGCGCACGGTTCATATTGTCATAGCACGTATCCTGAAACTCATCCTTTTGCTTCCCATATAAGAGCCTGTTCATATCAGGACGGCAGGCGGGCAACAGCAGATCATGCTTGCCGACCGTATCTTCAATCAGGGTTAACATCGGCTTATACAGGTTGGAGTAGAGATGGTCGTTGACCTTCACATGAATGGAGTGATTGGCGTCTATCGTCGCTCCCTGATCAAGGTGTTCATAAAAATCCTTGGCATGGTATGCGACAAAATCAGCCACCTGCTGCCCTTCTACATCAACCACCTTTAAAATCTGACCCTTTTTCAGCTTCAGCCCAAGCCCTTTTTTCGGCTCCACAATATATTGCTGTGTCATTGGTTTGCTCCTTTTTTCATTAGTATGAGCGTCCGCTTCCTTCTCCATGTAAAAAGAGGCAAAAATCCGATGTATATAAGCTTTGGACAGATCACAATCTAACCTTAGATAAAAGGGGTTGAATAAATAATGAGCCAAACAAAAAAAGACCAGCCAAAAGGGAATCTGGCTTGGTGGCAGCTGTCACTGATCGGAGTCGGCTGCACGATTGGAACAGGCTTCTTTCTCGGTTCCAGCATCGCAATTGTAAAAAGCGGTTTTTCCGTTCTCCTTTCATTTCTGATCGCAGGGATCGGTACGTATTTTGTCTTTGAACAGCTCGCCAAGCTATCGGCGAAGCAGCCGGAAAAGGGCTCGTTTTGTGCGTATGCCCGAAAAGCATTCGGCAAATGGGCAGGCTTCAGCAACGGCTGGGTGTACTGGACATCAGAAATGCTGATTACCGGAAGCCAGCTGACAGCCATTTCGCTATTTACGAAGCATTGGTTTCCTCAAGTGCCGCTATGGGTGTTTGCCTCAATCTACGCAGTACTGGGGCTCCTTATTATTTTCACCGGCCTGTCCGTCTTTGAAAAAACAGAAAACGTGCTGGCAGTCATTAAAACAGCTGCTATTTTTATGTTTATTGTCATTGCCATCCTGGCTTTATGCGGTATCCTGTCCGGCGGAAATCATGGCATACATGTTCCAAATAAGACGAGTGAGTTTTTCCCATACGGCGCCATGGGGCTGTGGACAGGTTTAATCTACGCGTTTTACGCTTTTGGCGGAATTGAGGTCATGGGGCTGATGGCGGTTCACTTAAAAAAACCTGAGGAAGCGTCTAAATCAGGGAAACTGATGCTGGCGACGCTGGCGATTATTTATATCATTTCAATCGGGCTTGCTCTGCTTTTGGTTCCGTTACACGCGTTTACTGAACAGGACAGTCCGTTCATTACATCATTAAAAGGATATAACCTTGAGATCATCCTTGATATATTTAACGGGATTTTCATCATCGCCGGGTTCTCGACCCTTGTCGCTTCGCTTTTTGCCGTTACGACATTGCTTTGTACAATGGCTGATGACGGCGACGCGCCGAAATGCTTTACTCTCAAGGAAGGCAAAAAAATATGCTGGCCGGCACTTGGGCTGACGTTTGCGGGGCTTGTTCTCTCCATTATTCTGTCGTTAGTGCTGCCTAAAAACATTTATGAGCATATGACAACAGCTGCGGGGCTTATGCTTTTATACACTTGGCTGTTTATCCTGTTCTCCAGCAAAAAGCTGACTGATCCCGAGGGCATGGGAAAAACGCAAATTTATTTAGCGATGGTTCTGATTGCTGCGGCTGTGTCCGGTACATTGTTTGAAAAATCAAGCCGGCCCGGTTTTTTCGTCAGCATAGGTTTTCTCGTGATCATCGCCATCGTGACCATGATCTATCAAAAAAAGCAGGGTCATAAAGATCGCCCTGCCAGTCCTTGATTTATTTCATTTTGTTGAACATGTTCTTTAAATAAGAAAACGGGCACCTCGATACCTGTTTTTCGTCATCACGGAGGAAATACTGCTTCCATTCACGATTATCTTTTCCTCCGTACCAGCCTAATTGCGGGTGAATCGGAGCCTGATCATAGGCCTCTAAACGAGATCGGATCAGCCTGCTCATGTTACGGCCAAATGCAGTAGATCCATTTAGGTCATCAAACACCCACCTTGGCTGAAACGTGACCATAAAAAAAGGAAAGCTCCGGCTTCTTCTTGCCTCGTGCCCCGGTGTAGCGCACAGAATGAAATACGGCTCGCCGTCAAAACAAAACTCCCATTTATAATGCTCAGGATCGGCCGGAATGTCTTCCGGCCATTCTTTTTCGTCTTGATGACTCAGTCTATTTAAAAAGCGCCAAAACAGCTGTTCATACGCTTCAATCGAATAATGCTCCGCCAAATCTTCGGGTGTATCAAACAACACAACGAGGGATGCGTATTTTCCCGTGTCCCGCGATATCTTGCCGTACTCCGCAAGCAACGGAGCCAGTTCCTCCGCTGTACGGTTTTCCCGCGGATCTCCGGCAAAAGCAATCCGAAGCTGATCAGTCAGAAACGCCTGGCGTCCGGGAATGCACGGAAACGTATCCGCGTCGTCCCCCAGAGTTTCTGCCAGCAGCTCAAAAGCGATTCTTTGCCATTCAGGAAGCTCTTCCTGAATACGTTCCAGAAAACTTTTGGTGTAAATCCCATTCACCATTGATCCACCTCCAGTATCATCTGGATACTATATTAAAACTGGAAGCGGCAGGTGACTGTCCTTCAAGAATCAGCCCAATAACTGTTTGATGCCCTGATAACCAAAGTAAAAGCCAAACACAAGGAGGGATACACCGGCGATTCCGGTCAATCCTCTCAATAGCTTTTCATGAAGCAGGTTTCTGAACGTACTGGCTGTGATAGCCATGCAGAAATCCCAGATTAAAATGCCGATCATGATTCCGGAGCTATAGATTAGAAGCTGATTCATATTGTAGGCCTCTGCTGTTTTCGCAAGAATGCTTCCGTAAATTCCAAGCCAAAAAAGGATGCTCAATGGGTTTGACAATGAAATGAGAAAACCCGATGCGAATGTTTTCCTGTATGACGGTTTCCCCCGCGAGCTACGCACATCCATCGGTTCTCTGACGTTTTTCAGCGTTTCAATTCCGGTATAGGTCAGGACAAAAAAGCCGAAGAGCCACAAAAACGTTTTCACAAATGGAGCGGTCAAGAACTGCGACAGCCCGAAATAGATAAAAAGCATGTACAGCCCATCCGCTGTCATGGCGCCTAAACCGAAAATCCATGCATGCCAAAAACCGTTTTTAATTCCTTTGTCTATTTGCGCCGCATTCACTGGCCCCACAGGCGCAGACAAGGACAGTCCCAGCACAATATAGCTCAAAAAAATGTTCACCGGCCCGTACTCCCTTCTCTTATGTAACTTGTACAATTTATTCGGGAACGGGCCAAGCTATGCACAAATTCACTTACTGCTTCAGACGTTCAAGCTCTTCCTCCATAATATCGGCAGCTTTGCCTACAAAACTGAAAATGAGTTCCAGCTCCTCTTCCGTATATTCGCGGCACAAATCCATCGTTGACTCAGACAGAGGACGGAACAAATCCTTTATATGTTTTTTCGAAGCAGTCAAAGGGACGATTACGACTCTCCTGCGATCGTTCGGGTCCTTTTCACGAGCCACATACCCCGCTTTTTCCAGCCGGTCAACAAGCGCCGTGACGGAACCCGTGCTGAGGCCGGTTTTTTTCCCCAGCTCTCCGGCCGTCATCGGCCCTGCTTCATTTAAAATGTCAGCTGATTTCAAATCGGTGGGAAACAGACCGAGAGCTTGAGCGGCTGCCTGATGAAACAGAACCGTTCTTGTGCCCAGTTTTCGAAAAAGCTGAACAGCAGTCTTTTCCAACTCACTTCTGGAATTTCTTGTTGACAACTGACAGTCCTCCCTATAAAATCGAGTTTATCTTGATAATCGAGATATTCAACAATCAAACTATTATCATGATATCAGAACTTACATAGAAAAGTAAGAGGAGGTAGAACAAATGGACACAACAACAGCAAAACAGGCTTCCACCAAATTTGTGGTCCTCGGTCTCCTGCTGGGCATCTTGATGTCTGCAATGGACAATACGATTGTTGCCACCGCGATGGGCAATATCGTAGCCGATCTTGGAAGCTTCGATAAATTTGCCTGGGTGACGGCATCCTATATGGTGGCGGTTATGGCTGGCATGCCGATTTACGGCAAGCTTTCCGATATGTACGGCCGAAAACGTTTTTTCCTGTTTGGACTTATTTTTTTCTTAATCGGTTCTGCTTTATGCGGGATTGCCCAGACGATGAATCAGCTGATCATCTTCCGGGCCATTCAAGGGATCGGAGGCGGCGCGCTCCTGCCGATTGCCTTTACCATTATCTTTGATTTGTTTCCGCCGGAAAAACGCGGAAAAATGTCCGGCATGTTCGGTGCTGTATTTGGATTATCCAGTGTTCTTGGTCCGCTCTTAGGCGCGATCATTACAGATTCGATCAGCTGGCACTGGGTGTTTTACATCAATGTGCCGATCGGCGCATTGTCATTGTTTTTCATTATTCGCTACTACAAAGAATCTCTGGAGCACAGAAAGCAGAAAATAGACTGGGGCGGCGCGATTACCTTAGTCGTATCCATTGTATGCCTGATGTTCGCCCTTGAGCTTGGCGGCAAAACATACGATTGGAACTCCATTCAGATCATCGGGCTGTTTATTGTATTCGCCGTTTTCTTCATTGCCTTTTTTATTGTGGAGAGAAAAGCAGAAGAGCCGATTATTTCTTTCTGGATGTTTAAGAACCGCTTGTTTGCCACAGCACAGATTCTCGCTTTCCTGTATGGCGGAACATTTATTATTTTAGCGGTATTTATTCCGATTTTCGTTCAGGCGGTCTACGGCAGCTCGGCGACAAGCGCGGGCTTCATTCTGACGCCGATGATGATTGGATCAGTCATCGGAAGCATGATCGGCGGGATCTTCCAAACGAAGGCAAGCTTCCGCAATTTGATGCTGATATCTGTTATAGCTTTCTTTATCGGCATGCTGCTTCTTTCCAATATGACGCCTGACACAGCACGGGTATGGCTGACAGTCTTTATGATGATTTCAGGCTTTGGTGTAGGCTTTAACTTCTCCCTGCTGCCGGCGGCATCGATGAATGATCTTGAACCTCGCTTTCGGGGAACGGCAAACTCTACAAATTCATTTTTGCGATCATTTGGCATGACCTTAGGTGTCACCATTTTCGGAACGGTGCAAACAAACGTATTCACAAACAAGCTGAATGACGCCTTCAGCGGTATGAAAGGCTCAGCGGGATCAGGCGCTGCGCAAAATATTGGCGACCCGCAGGAGATATTCCAAGCGGGAACACGTTCCCAGATTCCTGATGCGATCCTGAATCGCATTATTGACGCGATGTCATCAAGTATCACGTATGTCTTTTTGCTCGCTTTGATTCCAATTGTCCTCGCGGCGGTTACCATTTTATTTATGGGAAAAGCCAGAGTGAAAACAACAGCCGAAATGACAAAGAAAGCAAATTAACATAAAAAAAGCAGTACATGCTGGGCATGTACTGCTTTTTTCTATTACACTCCTAATCTTGCAAGAATAAACGTCCATATACAAATGATCAATAACAGAATCAGGCTGTACGCCACTGTCCTTTTAAACAGTTTAGATTCCTTGCCTGTTTGGCCGACCGCTGCGGCAGCGATGGCGATAGATTGAGGAGAAACAAGTTTCGCCATGACACCGCCCGCCGTATTTGCGGCTAACAGCAAATCTGAACCCGCACCGATCTGCGCTCCCGTGACAACCTGCAAATGGCCGAACAAAGCATTATTGCTGACAACAGAACCGGTGATGAACACGCCAATCCAGCCGAGAACAGGACTGACAAACGGGAACAGGTCTCCTGTTTTCGCCAATGCTAACCCAATTGAAGAGCTGAGCCCTGCGAAGTTGGCCAGATTGGCAAACCCCATCACGAAGCAGATCGTCATAATCGGCACCCACAGCTCTTTTCCCGTCTCCTTCAAGGAAGCAAAGGCATCCCGAGAGGAGAACTTTTTGCTGAACAGCCCTGTCACGATGACCGCCGCTAAAATCGCTGTACCAGTCGCTGACAGCAGATCAACTTTAAAGACTGCATCTAACGGCATGGCAGATGGCGCAATCGGCGGCATTTTCATAATTTGCTGATGCAGAAAAGGCATTTTGAACAGGAGCGTTGATTGATATAACAGCCCGCCTTCTTGGAAAAGCGCTTTGAAGGCAGGAAGGCTCCAGATGGTGATCGCCGCAGTTAAAATGTAGAAAGGAGACCACGCTTTCGCAATGTCAGCGGCACGGTATGCCTTTTTCTCACCAGCATCGCCGGCCCCTTCCTCGCGGTAAATCTCTTTCGGCTGCCATTTGCGGAGGAAGAGGGCAAGCCCGCCCATGCTGAATAAGGCCGCCAAAATGTTTGCTAATTCCGGCCCGAGCACCGCCATTGTCAGTGTCTGAACCGCTGTATACCCACCGCTCACAACCAGAAGAGCGGGCCATGTCTGTTTGATTCCTTTCATTCGGTCTAATAAGAATACAAGCAGGAATGGTATTAAAAATGAGATCATCGGCAGTGTCCACATTAATGTCCGAGACAGCTCAAGAGCAGACAAATCACCAATCTGCGCCCCTGTGATGACAGGAATCCCAATCGCCCCAAAGGCTCCGGAGGCAGCGTTTGCAATCAAGCAGAGCGCCGCCGCTTTTAACGGTTTAAAACCAAGTTCGACGAGCAGCGCCGCACTAATCGCAATCGGAACACCAAAACCGGCCGCGCCTTCTAAAAACGCGTTAAAACAAAAACCAATTAATAATAGCTGTAATCGTTGGTCAGGCGAAATGCCGGCAATGCTGGACCGAATAATGGTAAATTTCCCGGTTTTCACGGCGATTTTATACAGCCACACCGCCATCAGGACGATGTAGCCAATGGGCCACAGCCCGCTCCCGATTCCTAACAAAACAGAAGAAATCGCTTTTTCAACCGGCATATGAAATGCCCAAACGGAGACGAAGAAACTGACGGCTAGGGTAAGAAATGCCGCAAGAATGCCTTTCATTTTCAAAACAGTTAAAGCCAAAAGAAAAAAGAGAATCGGAGTGAGCGCCACAAGTGCGCTCACATACTCGTTTCCAAACGGATCATACAACTGCTCCCACATTGACAATCAGCCCTTTACTCTAAAGTTGCGGTTAGTTGACTTTTTGTTCTGCAAAATGAGGTTTTAAAATGTTTTTAAGGACGCCGGCGCTGTGAAGGAACTGTTCTTTTTCTTTCTCATTTAAGTTCAGCTCAGTGATACCTGCGATCCCTCCGCGATTCACGACAGCCGGCACACCGATGTACACGTCATCTGCACCGTATTGCCCGTCCAAATATGTGCTGACAGTTAATATGCTGTTTTCATTATGAAGAATGGCTTTTGTAATGCGAGCAAGACTCATCGCAACCCCATAATAAGTCGCGCCTTTTTTCTCAATGATATGGTAAGCTGCGTTTTTCACATCATCTACAATTTGGTCCAGCTCCTCTTGTTTGTACGCATCGTTTTTCTCAACGAGTTCACTGACCGGCACACCGCCGACATTCGCGTGGCTCCAAACAGGAAGCTCTGTGTCGCCGTGCTCTCCGATAATATGCGCGTGTACGTTTTGAGGCGCTGCGCCAAAGTATTCGCTCAGCATGAAACGGAATCTCGCAGAATCTAGTGTTGTGCCGCTTCCGATCACCCGCTCTTTTGGCAGGCCGCTGAATTTCCATGTTGCGTAAGTCAGGATATCAACCGGATTTGTCGCGATTAAGAAAATGCCGTCAAATCCGCTCTCCATGACTTCACTAACGATGCCTTTGAAAATCTTCAAGTTCTTTTCTACTAATTCAAGGCGTGTCTCACCAGGTTTTTGGTTTGCTCCGGCGCAAATGCAGACAATATCAGCATCCTTGCAGTCTTCATATGTTCCGTAAGATGTTTTGACCGGTTGTGGCGCAAACGCCTTTCCGTGGTTTAAATCCATCACATCGCCCATTGCTTTTTCTTTATTTACATCAATGACCACAAGCTCATCTGTGATCCCTTGGTTAATTAACGCAAATGCATAACTGCTTCCAACAAAACCCGCTCCGATTAAAGCTACTTTATTTACATGTTTGTTCATCATTAATCATCCTTCCAGGGTATGTTTCTCTTTGATGTCTTTTTGTTTGTGAAGTATTTCACATTTATATTGTGCAACACTTCACAAACTTTTGCAAGGGAAAAGTTTTGTCTGATTTATGAACAAAAAAGAAACCATCATAGATGGTTTCTTTCGGTAAGTCCAGTCTAGCCTTGTCCTCAATAAGGAAGAGAACCGCTTAAGCCCGAGTCATTATATAAACCATTTTGCACGTAATCAAAGCCAGGCTGATTCTGGCCAGGCACTTGGGCGCTGCCATTATTAAAAATCACTTTTGCGTTGGTTGTATCCGTGTCCGCAGGCAGAGTCAGCGTGTAAATTCCGTCTGCATTTTTAGTCATTGGTTTTCCAGGCCAAGATCCGGTCAATTCAATTGCCTGGCCCCCATCATGTTTATAGATATAAGCATTTACCTGGCTCCAATGATTCGGATTTTGATAGCCGATGGTTTTGGCCGAAGCTGGATCTCTTTTAATAAAACTGTATTCCTCGGTCCTCGTTACACCATCACTGTTCGTTCCTTTTAACATGATGGTGTATGTTTTGCCAAATGGATCTCCTTTTCCGATTGTGAATTGATCTCCATCCTTAAACGCCGTCTCTGGTCCATTATTGATTTGATAAACGGCTTTTGTTGTATTCGCATCTGCACGCAAGGTAATCGTCAGTTGATCATTGAAAGAATGTGTTACACCTGTTTTGTAATTCTCAAGGAAAACATGAGGCGCTTGTGCAATATCATCAGGATAAAGCACAGCCACAGACCTGGCATTGATCGTGCCTGTCAGTTTACCATCATTCACTTGAAATGAACCTGCCCCAGCTTTATTGTCATACCTGCCATCAGGCAATTTTGTTGGCGTATTGATAGAAACAGAGGATGAACCTGCATTTGCCAGCACAACGCCATGTGAGCCGCGCTGATTCATAAATATCTGGTTGTTTCCATTTGGGTTCGAGAGTTCCTCAGGCTGTCCTGCCATCACATTGTGAAATCTATTGACCGCAGTGATAGCCTGATCTTCAAATAAAGCACTCCCGCGATCGCCTATTTGGCTTTTCCCCGGGAATCTCACACCATTTCCGCCTCCCTCAGGCCTGGAAAAGAAAAGAGGCGTACTGCCTGAACGAGAAGCTATCACCGCCCAGCCTAAACGGATATCATCATCGCTCATCCATGTCGACTCTTCATCATCATTGGCATACGTATCATGCGACTCCACCCATGTCACTAGCTTGTCCGCAGACACATCAGATGCATAGTGGGAGATATTCGACACGCCCAGATTGCGATTCTTTAAAGCGGACCTTATGGAATGCCCATGGTTAGACGCTGTCACATTCATATAATTCGCATATGAAGCATCTCTGGAGGCACTATCCTGCAGGATTTCTCCGTATTGGAACTCTGCAGCTGTATTTGTGATATTCGGCCAAAATTGACTGCCGTAACTCCCATCATCCGGAAGCTCTATATGTTTAGCGGCATCAAAGCGAAATCCATCTGCCCCGTCATTCAATGCTCTTTCTAAGAACCGTTTCAAATAGGACTGTACTTGTGTATTTTGTGTATTCCAGTCATACAGCCCGAGCAATGAATTCTGCGTGACATCCCATCGATCAGACCAGTTTTTAATTTGCGTGTTTCCATGTGTCCAGTTTGGAATACTCTTAATCTCATTGGAAATCGCGGCATAATCACTGGTGGTATGATTGATGACCGCGTCAACAATGACCTTTATGCCATATTCTTCAGCGGCTGCACACATTTCTTTAAATTCTTGTTCAGTTCCTAAGTAACGGTTGCCAATTTGGTACGATGTCGGCTGATAGAGCCAGTACCAGTTCGACATGCTTTTATTTCCTTGGTTCCCTTCCTTTACTTGGTTAATCGGAGATGTCTGAATGGCTGTATATCCTGCATCATGAATATCCTTCATATTATGTTTTAACGTATTGAACGACCAATTCCATGCATGAAGAATGGTTCCGCTTTTGATCGACGGTGCTGTAAGCTCATTCGATTTGTTCGCCGTTTCAGCACTCGCAGCCGCCGGTCCTGCCAGAACCAAATGAAACAGCAATAAAAATCCAGCGAATAACGGCAGTAAAGAGGTTTTGAATCGTTTTGCAAACATTCTTGACACTCCTTATTTGATTTTTTGAAGACTTACTTCGGAGTCAAAAATCGCTCTTACTTCAATCTTCCGCTTCCTCCTTTCAACCTGATGTGAAGACTGGATAATTTTGTTAACGCTTACATTTTAAATTATCACAATCACTCTATCAAAACAACTTGGCAGAGTGAATACAAATCAATGTTCCTATAAAAAAAGCTGCCCGAAACTGTGAACGCTTCCCTCGCTTTCCAAACAAAAAAAGAAACCATCTATTTTTCAAGATGATTTCTTTTTTATTTCTTCTTTTACCGCTCTTCTGTAAGCCAGCTTCACAATCACATACCGAAGCAGAAACAGAACACCGCCGCAGACGATAAAAAGAAGAATCATTTTTAGCCAAGCGAAGAATGTATGGGGAATCCCCCTGTCGTACATCGTAAGCACCACTACCGCAAAGGCGACCGCAATTGATTCTATTCGCTGCTGCTTCACCCGTTTTTGCAGTTCTTCTTTGGTGTCTATTCTCGGCATGAGCATTCCGGATGCCGCAGCCCTGATGCAGTAATATAAGATAATGATGAACAAAAACACAAGGCTTGCAGCCCATTCTTTAAACGGAAATTCAAACATAATGCCGCGGATGATCACATCAAGCAGCGCAAATGCTCCCGCTATCATCCCAATCTCCGACCAGATTTTTTGTTCTTTTTCTTTTACTCTCTTATTTTTCCCATTCACGCCTGAAAGTCTATTACGCAGATTATTCATGACCTTCCTCCCGCACTTTTACGAATGGCTTATGGCTTACATGTTACAATAACAGCCTGCGCTTCTGCAATGAATAACTCAAAAGCCCGCCGTACAAGCCGGCGGGCAGCAATCGTTAAAACGGCCCCCAATTGATCATGACGCCGATCACGATAAAGACAAGCCCGATCAAGAACCAAATCAGAGCAAGCGGCACCATAAACCGCAGCCACTTGACATACGGAATACCGCTGGCGGCAAGCACCGCCATGAGAACGCCGGATGTCGGGTTCACACAGTTGACGACCCCTTCTCCAAGCATAACTGCCTCCACCGCAACCTGTCTCGTGATTCCCATCAAATCAGCGAGCGGCGCCAGGATTGGAATAAATACAACGGCTTCGCCAGAACCTGAAGAGATGAGAAAATGAAGCAGCGCACTGGCGATATACATGCCGATTGCCCCGGCAATCGGGCTGAATCCATCCAAAAGTGAAGCCAAAGCATTGACGACAGTATCGAGAAGCTTTCCATTTTCAAGGATAACGGAAATGCTTCGTGCCATCCCGACAATCAGCGCCCCGTATACAAGACTTTGGCAGCCCGTAATGAAGGTTTTGGCAATATCGTTCGCCGCAAGCCCGCCTATTAAACCGGCAAGGACAGAAATAAAAATAAATGTCGCAGCCATTTGGGAATCTGACCAGCCAAGCTTCAAAGCGCCGTATAAAAATCCGACAAGTGAGAGTCCCGCCACAGCCAAAATCAGCTTATGGCGAACGGTAAACGGCACTGACTGATCTTCTTCTTTACCGGCTTCGGCCATTCCTGCCGCAGGGAACCAATCTGTTCCTAACACACTGGCATCTTTTGATTTTTTTAATTTTCTCGTATACAAATAGATATAAATAATAGAAGACAGCAAAAAGCATATGTATATCACAACTCGCAGGCCGATTCCTGAGAAAAGAGGGAGCTCCGCGATTGATTGTGATAAACCGAGCGGTGACGGTGATAATATGGTGGAGTTAAATCCAGCGTAGCAGCCGATGTAAATAACAGCGGCTCCCGCGACTGCGTCCCATTTTAAGGATCGTGCCACAATGAGGCCGATGGGGATAAAACCGATAACTGAATTCACGACAATCCCGGTTGTTCCGAGAATGGAGAACAATGCGCCGACAATACAAATAAATAATAATTGCTTTGTGCGGAATTTGCTGATGACATTGTAAATCAGGCCATTGATGGCACCCGTTTTTTCTAGAATAGCAATGGTGCCGCCTGTGAATAGAATCAGAAAGATGATGGGTGCTGATCCAACCATTCCATCCTGTAGAGAAGTAAAAAAGCTGATCAAGCTGACCGGAGACTGTTCAATTGAATGATAGCTTCCCGGAACAGCGGTCGTGACATCCCCCTTTGTCACGCGGTCAAATTCACCTGCCGGCACAATATATGAAGCGATTGCGCAAATGAAAGCAATCATAAATAAGAGGACATAGGCGTCAGGCATTTTAAATGTCATTCGTTTTTTCTTAGGCTGTGTTTCGGCTGCTGGCATACTCATATTTCGATCCATCCCCTCTGTTTGAAAATATTAATTATTCTGAATAGTAGCAATATGTGCTATATTATATACAGCCTATCTTCCTGTTTCAATATAAATAAAGTAAAGAAGGTAAAAATTCATTCTGATAGAAGGAGGTATTTCTTACCATGCAAAAGCTTTCAGAAGACATGAAACAAACCATTATGGACATCTTCGAGCATCTGCACGCGAACCCTGAAGTCAGCTGGAAGGAATATGAGACAACTTCATTTTTGAAACAAAAGCTTGAGGATTTAGGGTGCCGGACGCGCACGTTTTCAGACTGCACCGGGGTTGTCGGCGAAATCGGCTCAGGCTCACCTGTTGTAGCGGTACGCGCTGATATTGACGCGCTGTGGCAGGAGGTTAACGGCACATTTCGCGCCAACCATTCCTGCGGACACGATTCACATATGACAATGGCATTGGGCACGTTAATGCTGCTAAAAAAACAACCTGAGCTTCCGAAGGGCACAATCCGTTTTATCTTTCAGCCGGCAGAAGAAAAAGGCGGCGGCGCCTTGAAAATGATAGAAGAAGGCGTGCTTGATGACATCGACTATTTGTATGGCGTTCACGTCCGTCCGATCCAGGAAACACAGAACGGCCGCTGCGCTCCGTCTATTCTGCACGGATCAAGCCAGCACATTGAGGGAACGATCATCGGGGAAGAGGCTCATGGCGCCCGTCCGCACCTCGGGAAAAACAGCATTGAAATTGCGGCATTTCTTGTACATAAGCTCGGACTCATTCATATTGACCCGCAAATCCCGCATACCGTCAAAATGACAAAACTTCAAGCCGGCGGTGAAAGCTCTAACATCATTCCAGGAAAAGCATCGTTCAGCCTTGATTTGCGCGCACAGACCAATGAAGCCATGGAGGCGTTAATCGCCGAAACAGAAAGAGCCTGTGAAGCGGCCGCCGCTGCATTCGGCGCAAAAATCGAGCTGCAAAAAGAACACAGCCTTCCTGCGGCAACACAAAACAAAGAAGCTGAAGCGATCATGGCAGAAGCCATTACAGATATCATCGGGGCTGAGCGGCTTGATGACCCGCTTGTCACTACCGGCGGAGAGGATTTCCATTTTTACGCCGTGAAGGTGCCGAATCTGAAAACAACGATGCTTGGCCTAGGCTGCGGGCTCCAGCCGGGGCTCCATCATCCGCACATGACCTTTGACAGAAATGCGATGTTCAACGGCATTCACATTTTAGCGAATGCCGTGCTCAAAACATTTCAGAAGGAGGAATCACTTGCTGCCGCTAACGCTTCTTAACGCAAAAAAGCAGCCTGGCTACAGGCTGCTTTCTCCATTATTTATTCAAATCTTCAATTGAGTTGACATTTTTCATATATTGAGGAACAACAAGCCCCATCTTCACACCAGTCATACTGGTGCCAATATCATCATATTTGCCTTTATATTTAGCGGCGTATGCTTTATGGGTATTCGGCAGCCATGCGGAAAGGGATGCATCCGCACTTCCCGTCGCAATTGCAGTCCACATCGGCCCAGCCTCTACTTGAGTAAGTGTTACCTCATAGCCCAAGTCTTCTAAGACTTTGCCTATGACGTTTGTACTTGCAATCTCACTGTCCCACGCCACATAGGCAAGGTTGATTTTGTCTCCCTTCACCTTTTGAACGCCTTTTGTCCATTCGGCAATCTGATCCTTGTGTTTATTCACGTACTCAGCAGCAACTTTGGCAGGTTTCTCGCCTTCTTCCACCTTGATCATGATTTCGCCCATTTCGTCTTGCGTCCATTTAAACTGGCTCAGAAGCTTTGCGGCATTCGGCTGCTCTTTGCTGAAGCCTTTGCGTGTGATCGTATGGATTTCCTCTGCGCTGCCATAAGATTGTTTCGGATCATCGAGATATTTCAGCTTATATCTGGAGAACATCCAGTGCGGAGTCCATCCTGTAATGATAATCGGCTTCTTACGGTCGTATGACTTTTTAAGCGTAGCAGTCATCGCAGCACTTGACGCTGAAATCAATGTCCAGTCATTCAGGTCATAATCCTTCATCGCTTTGTCAGTCAGGGACATAATCCCTGAACCGGGGTCAATCCCGATGATGGTCTTATTCACCTGTTCTGCTGCGGATGCATTTTCATCGTTTTCTGAACCGCAAGCCGCAAGTGAGAGCGCCAGCATGGCGGAAACGCCGATGCCGATGATTTTTTTAAGCATCAGGCATTCCCCCTGCTTTTCTTCTTCACTTTAATATTTTGAGTAATACGGTCCAGGGTAATGGCAACGATAACGATGGCGATACCGGCCTCTACTCCGACCCCGGTTTTCAGCTGTGTAACGGCACTGTATACTTCAGAACCAAGTCCCGGTGCACCGACCATTGCGGCGATAACAACCATTGATAACGCAAGCATGATGCTCTGGTTAATTCCGGCCAAAATCGTTTTTGTCGCAAGCGGAAGCTGAACTTTAAACAAACGCTGAGCTGTTGTAGAACCGAATGCCTCAGTCGCTTCAATCAGATCCGCCGGCACTTGTTTAATACCGAGAACAGTCATGCGGATTGTCGGCGGCATCGCGAAGATAACAGATGCAACAACACCCGGCACAACACCGATGTTAAAGAAGAAAATCGCCGGCAATAGATATACGAAAGCAGGCATTGTCTGCATTAAATCAAGAATTGGCGTTACAATACGGCGAACCGTTTCTTTCTGAGACGCCCAAATTCCGATCGGAACTCCGACCACAATCGAAATAATCACAGATGTCAAAACAAGCGCCAATGTTTGCAGCATTGGGTCCCAATATCCTAAATAATCGATCAGGAGGAATCCAATCAACGTAAATAACGCAATTCCCCTTGTACTGATCCACCACGCAAGTGCAGCGAAAATAATCGTTAACAAAATAGATGGAATAAATCCGAGTCCGGTGACAATTCCATTTACAAAAGCGGCCAATCCGTTTGCAATTCCGTCGAAGAATCCGCCAAACGTCATCGTAATCCAGTCAACAAAACGGTCAATGATATCTGCTAAAGGTATTCTAGGCAGTCTATCCATCTTACTTCACCTCCTGTGCAGAAGGATCTTGTGTTTGTTCGTTAGTGCCTTCAGCATTGATATACTCGTTATTGCCGGCAAGTGCGCCAATCAGCGCGCCTCTTACAACAATTCCTTTCATTCTTTGCTTCTCATCCACAACCGCAATTGGAATATTCGCATCGGACACAACGTCAAAAATCTCAGTCAGATACGTATTCTCTGGTACAGTCGTAAATTCTGTATTCAAGATGTCTTGAAGTGACAAATCAGACTCAGCCGCTTTTTTCGCATCAGACGCATAGATAACACCTAATAATTTCTTTTGTTTATCCACTGCATAAATTGAAGAAATTCCAAGGTTTTTCATCAGTGTCAATGCTACGCGAGGCCCTTTATCAATCCGCACTGTTTCAGCGCGTTTCATAATGTGGCCTGCTGTGAGGACTTTAGACAAATCAACATCTTCGACGAATTTCTCAACATATTCGTTAGATGGATTCATCAGGATTTCTTCAGGCGTGCCGATTTGAACGATGTTGCCGTCCTTCATTAGGACAATTCTGTCGCCGATCCGCAACGCTTCGTCCAGGTCATGCGTAATAAAGATAATCGTTTTTCCGACATTATCGTGAAGATCAAGAAGTTCATCCTGCATATCTTTACGAATCAATGGATCAAGCGCACTGAACGCTTCGTCCATCAGAAGGATGTCCGGGTCATTCGTCAACGCGCGGGCAAGGCCGACACGCTGCTGCATCCCGCCGGAAAGCTGGTCAGGATATTGATGTTCAAACCCTTCGAGCCCGACGAGCTTAAGAGACTCAAGCGCTTTTTGCTGCCGCTCTTGTTTGTCTACGCCTTGAAGCTCCAGTCCGTATTCTGTGTTTTCAAGTATCGTTCTGTGCGGGAACAGAGCGAACTTTTGGAAGACCATGCTGATTTTCTTCCGGCGGACTTCCCGGAGCTGGTCTTTAGACATATTTGTTATCATGTCACCATCAATGTAAATATTTCCGGCAGTCGGTTCAATAAGCCGGTTTAACATCCGTACTAAAGTTGATTTACCGCTCCCTGATAGACCCATGATGACAAATATCTCACCATCATATACTTCAAAATCTGCCTGATTAACCCCAACGGTTGATCCGGTTGCTTTCAGGATCTCTTTTTTTGTCTTTCCGTTGGCAAGCATTTGAACTGCCTTCTTTGTTTGTTTCCCAAAAATCTTAGAGACTTTCTCGACTTTTATCTTAATTGGTTTCTCATCTACACTCATATTTTCCCTCCATATTAAGCAATCTTTATTACCGTAACATTTATGTAACTTCCCACACAAACAGCATATTCTCTTTTATTCTGTACCATTTCTTTATAAACATCCATGTGACCACATGATCTTATTTATGCTTCTAAATGCTCTGTAATCCTCCTATATGATTGTATTTTACGGGTGATTTTTCGCCTATCTTTAGTTGAAAACGCTTTTATTGGAATTGAATTCCTTCTTCCTCTTATGACTTCCCTCTCCTTTACTGGAAAAATAAGTTGCTTTTTCAACATCAATTATGTATTATAGTTTCATGACTATGAAACAATCAGATGATCAAATCAGAGCGCAAATTTTTAAAGCACTGTCTGATGAATCAAGGCTTGCCATTATTCGTACGCTTTATGTCAGCGGAAAAGAACTCAGCTGCGGTGAAGTAGGTGAAAAGTGCAATATTGTCAAAACCACGGCATCTTATCATTTTAAAACGCTGCGTGAAGCGGGATTGACGGCAACCCGGAAAGATTCGCGTACAAAATACGTCAGTCTGCGTGAAGACACATTTCAAACATACCTGCCTGGCTTTTTGGAAACCCTCTAAGGGTTTTCTCTATACATATCTGTTTCATAGTTTCAAAGTTATAAAACAATAGGAGTGATAAAATTTGAATCGCATTTGGCTTTTCTTCAGTGTCATGTTTGTCATTGGCACGGATACCTTTTTGCTTTCGCCGCTTCTCCCCCTTTTACAGGATCAGTTTCATGTCTCTACTGATTTGTCAGGCTGGATGGTCAGTGCTTATGCACTCGGTTATGCGCTCTTCGCTTTCATTGCAGGCCCAATCTCAGACCGGCTGAACAGGAAAACAGTCATGCTGTGGGGACTTGCAGGCTTTATCGTATCCACATTTTTATGCGGCATCGCTCCCTCTTTTGCCGCCATGTGCCTGTTCCGTTTTGCCGCAGGCGTTAGCGCTGCGTTTGTGACGCCTCAAATTTGGGCGTCCATCCCAGTCATTGTCCAGCCTTCTCAGATCATAAAAGGCATGGGGATTGCGACAGCAGGTTTGGCCGCTTCACAAATGCTCGGACTTCCTATTGGAGGGTTTCTCGCTTCCTTTACATGGCATACGCCATTTTTCGTTTTGTCAGCGTGCTCGCTTATTCTTCTATTGATCCTGGCGGCGGTCATGCCTGATATCCTGCCTTCTGAACCATTGGCGCGACCATCAATTGTCAACCCCTACCGGGAGCTTTTTTCATTGCCGAAAACATCGGTCATTCTGCTTGCCTATTTTCTGTTTCAAACCGGAAACTTCGCTTCGTTCAGCTTTCTGGGTACTTGGCTTTCCGCGGATTATCATTTAACCGTGTCACAAATTGGCGCAGCTATGCTTGTACTCGGACTGGGAAATATGCTCGGGAGCCTTATCGGCAGCCGGGTTTCAGAAAAGCTGGGCATGTTTAAAACACTGATCAGCGGGATGCTGCTAATGGGCGCTCTCTATTTCGCTCTTCCGTTCTTTCCAAACTTGTTTTTAGTAGAAGCCGGCTTTTTTCTCACGTTCTTTACAGCTGGCATCATCTTTCCGTTAATGATGGGTGTCTTTCAATCCATTGCACCAAATGCGCGAGGAACCATCGCTTCCCTTTCCAATGCCGCTATGTATGCCGGGACCACTGTCGGTACAAGTATTGCAGGTTTTTTATATCAAAGCACACAGCATTTCGGAGCTGTCACAGGATTTACTGCCATTTTGTTCATACTTTCTATGACGCTCTACCAGGCAATCAGTAAAACCGGGAAACGCCAATCCGCAGCCCGGGCGCAGATGTAAAAAAAAAAAGCACCTCATTCAAGAGGTGCCTCAGATTGTTGACAAAATCCTAAAATGGTTTTCATTTTAGGATTTTGTCATCTTTTCAGCGTGATTGAAAACCCTTGAAGTCTAGGAAGGACGAGCATAGGAGCGGACATTCACAGGATGTGATGACGACGGCGTTTAGGCAGGACGCCTGAGAATTTAGCCGTTGATCCACTTCGCATTGAGCACCGAAGCGCAGTCCTGACAACGAATGCGAGGGTTTGTCGACACGCTGAAAGCACCTCTTTCAAGAGGTGCTTTTCCTATTCTAGCTCAGTTTGTTTCGTTTCTTTCCCCATAATCAAAATACAAGCAACCGCAAGTAAGATTGCAATGCAAAAGATTGAAAAGATGACCGAAAACGAAATATGACGGGCTGCCAGAGTTCCGACGAGCAAAGGCCCGAAGATGCCGCCGATTCTTCCAAACGCTGCTGTCGTTCCTGAACCTGTTGCTCGAATCGCAGTCGGGTATTGCTCCGGGGTATAAGCATACAGCACGCCCCATGCACCGAGATTGAAAAACGATAACAGCATTCCAGCCGTAAGCAGAAGACTTAAGGAATCCGCCGTTCCGAAGAAATAGGCGCTTCCTGCTGTGCCAATCAAGTAAATGACGAGTATCCACTTCCGGCCCGCTTTTTCAATCAGCCATGCGGCAGAGAAATAGCCCGGTAGCTGAGCAAGCGTCATCAGCAGGACATATTCAAAGCTTTGAATCATGCTGAAGCCTTTCAGCAGCATGACACTCGGGAGCCATAGGAACATGCCGTAATAAGAAAACACCACACAGAACCAAACGATCGACAGCATCACCGTCGGCCGTATATACTGTCTTGCCCAGACGCTTTTTACATTCTCCCACACCGACCTCTTTTTGGCAGAAAGCGATTCATATTTCGGCGAATCAGGCAGACTCGTCCGCAGGTACAGCGCATAAAAAGCAGTCAGCGCAGTTAACAGAAGGGCAGCCTGCCAGCCGAAGCTTGGTATCACAAAGTAAGAAATCAAGGCCGCTGCGAGCCAGCCCACGGCCCAAAAGCTTTCCAAAAGCACAATCACTCTGCCCCGCTTTTCAGGCACAACCGCTTCCGAAACGAGTGTTGAAGCGACTGGAAGCTCGCCGCCAAGTCCCATACCAATCACGAAACGAAGGATTAGAAATGCCGATAAGCTCGTCACAAAAGCGGAAATGCCGCTTCCGATGGAAAAGCATAAAAGGGTGATGATGAACACTTTTTTGCGGCCGATTCGATCAGCAAGCAAACCAAACAAAAACGCACCCGCAGCCATGCCGATGGAATTGACGCTTCCGATCCATTTCATTTCCTCGGGCGACAGATTCCACTCTACATGGAGCGCGGCGATAATAAACGATAATATTCCGACATCCATTGCATCAAACAGCCACCCCAAACCGGCGACGCCCAGCAGTTTACGCTGGGATATAGGCTGTTGTTTTCCCATTGCCAACACCTCTGATATGCAAAATGATTACCGTTTAAGTTTACACCTGTCTTTACACATTGTCATTAACTAAATGATGTAATTGATAAACCCCGCTTATGTTCACAAGCGGGGTTTCTATTATTGCTGCAATGCTGCTTTTTTAATATTATCCTGAAGCTGGGCAATTCGTCTCGCGCCGTCTTCGCGGAGGCGCTTGTTTTCTTCTTCGATTTGTTTTGTTTCCTGCATGCCGCTGACAATCGTGTTCCAAGACGATTCAATCGTTTCAATATCTATGCTCGGTCTGCCGGCCATTCTCGCAATTTCAATACTTTGGCTCGAGATGTTTTCAGCATTTCGTTTCAGCATCTCGTTTGTCCGGCGGTCAAGCTCGCTCATGGAATCAGCCACAAGCTTTTGCCGCTTTACCGTAACAGCCTGAATAATGCCGTTTTTGAAAATCGGAATGGTAATGATAAACGCGGAGTTGATTTTCCCGATCAGCTTTGCATTTCCGCGCTGCAGGAGACGGATTTGTGGTGCGGTTTGAAGCGCCACCATCCTTGCCATATCCAGATCATACACCCGTTCCTCAAGCGCCTGAATGCCGTTGCGCAACGTATCGAGCTGCATTTGCGCCAGCTGGTTCCCGCTTGCCGCTTTTTCCTCATATGAAGGAAGGATCGACTGCATCTCTTCCAGTTTCATCTGCCCGGCAACGACGTATTTTTCAAGCTCCATATAGTATTTGATATTGTTTTCATACATTTCATCGAGCGTGTAGTTCGTCTTCGTCATCTCATCTTTGTATTTAGAAATCTCAACGTGGATTTTTTCAATCTCTCCGCCAAGTGTCTGATACTTTTTAAAGATTTTTTCAATCATGCTGCCGCCGCGTTTGAAAATTTTCGCCATTAATCCCTTTGGCTCATCAAAATCATTTTTGTCGAAGCGGTCCATGATTTTCCCAAGCTGAGTCAGCATTGTGCCGGAGTCTGTCACGCTTGTTGTTTTCATCATCCCTAAGATGCGGTCAGAGAACTTGGATATTTCAACGGCCGGCTCCTTGCCGTACTCAAGCAGCTCCATTTGGTTTTTGACGTCAATTTGTTGAGCAAGCCGCTTCACTTCTGGTTCCTGACGGAGCTGAAGACGGATATCGTCAGCTTTTTGCTGGGAAATCTCTTCATTTTTATCGAGAACAAGCGGATTTTGATTTTCTGTTGTCATGCTTTTCTTCTCTCCTTATTTTTGGGTAATGGTTCTGAAGAGCCTTTTCACAATCGAAGGCTCTTTGTAGTCCTGCTGAAACACCATGTCATCCAGCCAGTGGATATCATACTGGTCATCTTCAATAAACTGCTCAATATCTTGGTGTCCGGGCGGATTATAAATGATGATATCGATTCCGATTTCATTCAGGAACAGCAGGGCGGCAGCATCCGAACGCGTGAGTCCGCCGCTCATTTCCGTATGATATAAAACGAGTTTCGGAACGGTTTGCGCATAGTCGAACATTTGAATCAATTTCAGCAGATTAGCAGGCAGGTTTGTTGTTTGTTTAAACAAATAGATTTGAACATCCTTGACTTGTTCCTGATGCAAGGCTTTAAGCCGCGGGTACCTGCACATTCTCGAAATCGTTTTGGCAATGGCAGTCTGAACGCCCGCCGGCAGCTGTTTATACTGCCACACATTGCTTGCCATCAGCTTGTCCGGATCAATGTTCCCTTCTTGATCAAGTGCGTGGCTGTAGTGAAATTGATAGTTCGACTTTATTTCTTCTGTAAATGGAAAGCTTCTGACCATTTCTGTTTCCTGATAATCCGCTAGAGTATGAAGCCTGTTCCAATATTCCTTATTGTCTTTCGACACGCCCATAATTTTGGCGAATACATTCGGAATCTCAATGGAATGTTTATCAGCTTTGAAATTCGGCCGAATAAAGGCGCGTTCTTTCGTGATTAAAAACAATTCATCATAGGTCGTTTTCAGCGTAACGGACACCGGTGTGTGATCTCTGAACTGCCACGGCTTATACAGCATGGACTCCTCGTGATTCAGCACATGTTCAATTTCTTTTGTTGAGCGGTAGGCCACTGTTGATTTACGGTCTGGTTTTTCTTTCGGAAACGGCTGAAGCTCCGAAACATCCGGGAGCTTTTCCGTAAAACTGAGCTCCTGCTTCGGGTCGATAAGCGCCAGCTGATTCGTTCCCGCCGGATGGAACAGCAGTACATCACAGCCGACCAGCATCAGATAATATAAGAAATAGAGCTGGCTTTTCGTCGCATCTCCATACCAAACAATCTTCGGCATCTCTCGCTCTATATCGGTTTTTTCCAGCCAAGGGTTCAGATGGTTTAAGGAAAACTTCGAGACATCAAGCAGCACTCTGCGAAAATCAGGATGATTCAGCCCCTTTTCATGACTGTCCGCAAAGGTATGTAAAAGCGTCATCAGCGCTTTTCTTAAATGGCGGTGCATCAGGGGATTTGAGTGCTTCGCAATCAGCTTTTCCCCGTCCAGAAAGGCAACAAAACGGCTGACTGACAGCCCTTTTTCTTTCTGATTGATGGAATGAATATGCTGAAGCTTTTGAAATGTTTCCGGTTCGATTGTTTTATCAAGCGTTTCACTCAAAATCGTTATGCGGTCGTTTACAGACAGCTCATACAGCTCGTTATAGTAGTCCGTCTCATCAATAGGCGTGCCCAATATCTGCCCGGCAAGACGAGAAAAAGAAAGGCCTTGTGCAGTTTCATAGTGATCCCGCTCCGGCAATGGCTGAAACAGCAGGCTTTTCCAATCGCCATCAGCCGGAAGTGCTTTATGAATGGTTAGTTCTTCTTGTCTCATCATATCCTCCTTTCCGGTTTGTCATTGAACGATATTTCGGTAACAAAAAAGGAAGGACATTGAACCTCCCTCCTTGTTTTGTTTTATTCTTCTTTTGAAGCGGCTGTTTGTTCGCGCACCTGCTTTTGTTTATTGATGTAGTGAATGATCAATGTTACCGCAAATGCAGCGATAATGATGATGAAGAATACAGAGTGCGGCATTTCGTAATGGAAAGCGCTCCCCGCCATTTTCAGCGCGATAATGCCGATTAAGACGAATGCTGTGTTTTCCAGCTCAGGAATTTTATCAATCAGCACAAGGAACACTTTTGCCACTGTACGCATCATTAAAATACCAAGCATACCGCCGATCAGAAGCACCCATACTTTTTCAGATACTGCAAACGCGGCCAGGATGCTGTCCACAGAGAAGGCAAGATCCATTAATTCTACTGAAATGACAGTCGCCCAGAAGATCCCAAACGTACGGACCATCCAAGAGTTTTTCTTGATGCCGTCCGCTTCCTCTTCTTTTTCGCCAATCCAGAAGTGCTTAATGACGAGCCAAGCCAGGTAAAGCGCGCCAAGCACCTTGATCCACCAGAATTTAATGAGAAGCATACCGAGCCCGATGAAAATAAATCTGAAAATATAAGCTCCAAACAAACCATACGTTAACGCTTTTTTCCGCTGTTTTTCCGGCAGGTGTTTAACCATGACCGCAAGAACAAGCGCGTTATCGGCCGATAAAAGGCCTTCCAGAACAACAAGGGAACCGATCAAACCCCAGGAAACAGGATCAGTCAGAACTTCCCCCCACATTTTCCAATCGAAAAATGAAGCATACGTAGACAAAATATGATGTAAAAAGTCCAAGTTTTTTCCTCCTATTAATTTGAAACGGTGACTTCTCTATTTGTCACTCGCTTACACTTGCAAACCGTAATTCCGGCACAATGCAGCCAGCCCGCCAGAAAATCCGCTGCCGATTGCATTGAATTTCCACTCGCCGCCGTGTCTGTAAAGCTCACAAACGACAACAGCTGTTTCAATGGAGAAGTCTTCTCCCAAATCGAAGCGAAGAAGCTCATTCTGCGTTTCTTCATCCACAACGCGGACAAATGCATTGGAAACTTGTCCAAAGTTTTGGCTGCGTGCTTCAGCGTCGTGAATGGTCACTGTGATGCCGATTTTCTCAATGTGAGCAGGGATTTTTGAGAAATCAACGATAATCTGCTCATCATCTCCGTCGCCCTCACCCGTGCGGTTGTCACCCGTATGGATGACACCGCCGCTCGGATGTTCAAGGTTATTATAGAAGACGAAATCGAGATCATTTACGCAGTTATCATGCGCATCAACTAAAAAGGCCGAAGCATCCAGGTCAAAATCGTGTCCGCCGGAGTACTTGTTTGTATCCCAGCCTAAGCCGATCACCGCTTTAGTCAGTCCCGGATTTGTTTTTGTTAAATCAATGCGCTGTCCTTTTGATAATTGAATGGCCATACTGCCTCTCTCCTTTCTGCTCTTCGTATTTGTCTTAACCGACTTGCAAACCGTAGTCTGTTGCAATGCGGGCAAGGCCGCCTTGGTAGCCTGAGCCGATTGCTGAGAATTTCCACTCGCCGTTATGTCTGTAAAGCTCCCCTGCAATGATTGCCGTTTCAATAGAGAAATCTTCTGCAAGATCGTAACGGATGAGCTCTTCATTTGTTTCTTCATTTACGATGCGGACAAACGCGTTTGATACTTGTCCAAAGTTTTGGCTGCGCGCTTCTGCATCGTGAATGGTAATAACAAATGAGATTTTATCAATGTTTGCCGGTACAGCGCTGAGATTTACTTTTACATTCTCATCGTCGCCTTCGCCAGCACCAGTCAGGTTGTCGCCTGAATGAACGACTGAACCGTTGCCGCCTTCAAGCTGGTTGTAGAAAATAAAGTCGTTTGGTGACGCGCATTTGCCTGCGGCGTCTAACAGAAACACACTTGAGTCAAGATCAAAGTCGTGCCCGCCGTCATACTTGTTCGTATCCCAGCCTAAACCGACAACAACCTTTGAAAGACCCGGATTTGTTTTTGTTAAATCTACTTTTTGTCCTTTTGCCAATGAAATTGTCATGTTTCATCCACTCCTTTTCTTTTATACGTATCTGCTGATAATATCTTCTAGTCTCGTATCGTTTGTGCCTTCACCAACCGCTGCAAACTTCCACTCACTGCCGCTGCGGTAGATTTCTGCTGTAATCAGGCTTGTTCTGCCGGCGTAATTGTCTCTCAAATTGTACTTGAGCATTTCCTCGTGATTAGATTGATCAACTACGCGGATAAACGCATTTTGAATCATGCCGAAATCTTGTTTTCTTCTGACACAATCGTAAATGTTTACTACAAATACAAGCTTATCAATGTTTGCAGGCACTTTATCTAAATCTATCATAATTTGCTCGTCATCGCCCGCACCGTCACCCGTCAGGTTGTCGCCTGTATGCTGTACACCGCCGCAGCGGCTTTTCAGGTTGCCGAAATAAATCAGGTTTTTCTTATCGGTGAATTTTCCGTTTTCCAGCATCAGCACTGAAGCGTCACAGTCGATATTCGGACCGCCTCCGCCAAGCAGTTTGCTGAAGAATCCTCCGCCTGAGGACACTGGGTCCCAGCCGAGACCGACCATCAATTTTGACAGACCGGCTTTTCCTTTTGTTAAATCAATTCGTTGACCTTTTTCTAAAGAAATTGCCACACGATTCACTCCTACTCATCGAAATGTGAAGATAGTCACATTTATTTTTACGCTCACAAGGAAAATAAGCCGTAAATTACTAATATATACGTTTGTTATTATATCAAAGTTTCGTAAAAGTTAAGAATAATTGACGAAAAACCTCGAAAAAAAACTTCCATATTTGATATATGATTTGCAAATGCTATAAAGTGCGCTTCTTAAACAAACCATTTGACGCGGGCAAGTCATTTTGCCTATTCTGGTGTCACCATCTAAAAACAGACAGAAAGGAAGCGGCCTTTTGATTCATTTAAGCATACTTGATCAGGCACCTGTTTCTAAAGGAGAAAGCCCTGTGACAACTCTCCAGCATTCGGTTGAGCTTGCTCAATTAAGCGAACAGTGGGGCTATAAGCGGTATTGGTTTGCCGAGCACCACAGCACGAAAGGACTGGCAAGCACAGCGCCTGAAATCATGATCGCCCGCATCGCAGCACAGACAAACACCATTCGTGTCGGATCAGGCGGCGTGCTTCTGCCCCAATACAGCCCATTTAAAGTGGCTGAAACCTTTCGCCAGCTTGAGGCCCTGTATCCAAACCGGATTGACCTCGGCGTCGGCCGTTCCCCCGGCGGCACGACAAAAACCAGGCTTGCATTAACGGACGGGGTGAAAAAAAGCTTAACCGAATTTAACAGACAGCTGCAGGATGTCTCTTATTTTCTAACAGATTCCCTTCCTCCCGACCATCCGTATGCCGGAATCAAAGCGGCGCCCCTTATTGACACGGCACCCGAGCTATGGGTGCTCGGTCTTGGTGAAAACAGCGCAAGACGCGCGGCGCACCAGGGGATTGGATATGTATTTGGGCATTTCATTAATCCCGAGCGAGGAGAAAATGCATTCCGCATCTACCGGGAAAGCTTTCGGCCCTCAGCCCATTTTTCGAATCCATCCGCACTGTTTACGATTTTTGTCATTTGCGCAAAAACAGATGAAGAGGCAGAAGAACTCGCATTAAGCCAGGATCTGTGGCTTCTTCGCGTCGGAAAAGGCTTGGACAGCCGCGTGCCAAGCATCGAGGAAGCGAAAGCTCATCCCTATACAGCGTCCGATAAAAAACTCATAGAAGAAAACAGAAAGCGGATGGTGATCGGTTCTCCAACCACTGTCAAACAACAGCTGTTAGACCTCACAGGCCGCTACGAAACAAATGAAATCATGGTTCTGTGCAATGTGTTTGATTTTGAGGCGAAAAAGGAATCTTATGAGCGCCTTGCCGGATTGTTTCTATAAAAAAAGCAGTTTTCCCTAGGGAAAACTGCTTTTCATGTTATCGGCTTCTTTTTTTGCGCTGAGCTTCTTTTTTGATAAACGTCCAAACTCCCTGAACTGCAAATCCGATTAATAGCAAAACGATCAATAGCAGGGTAATAGACGGACCTGGCGGCGTCCCGAGCTGATAGGATGATGTCAGTCCCGTAAATACGCTGAATAATGAAATGAGTATGGCTGTAATGAAAACCATGTTAAAGCCTTTTGCAATTCTGATGGCGAATGCTGCCGGCAATACGAGCAGGGCCGATACAAGAAGAACCCCGATGATCGGAATAATGACTGAAATCGCAAGGCCTGTGACAATACTGAATGACAACGAGAGAACGTTTGTATTGATTCCCGATGTTTTGGCTGTTGCTTCATCAAACGTCAGCAGGTAGAGCGGCCTTCTCAGTACGATAAAATAAAGCAGGATCAGCAGTGTGATAATACTGATAATATAGACCTGCTGCTGGTTTACTGTCACAAGCGATCCAAATAGGTATTGATCGATGCTCATATTGGCTGTGCCTTTGGAAAGGCTGATTAAAAACATCGCGAAGGACAAACCAGCTGCCATTAAGATGGCAATGGACACTTCTGAATAAGTACGATACGCCCGCCGCATGTATTCAATTCCGATCGCGCCAATGGTCACGACGACTATGCTTGCTGCGGTTATATTGGTGCTGAGAAAAAAGCCGATGGCAACACCTGACAATGAGATATGTGAAAGTGTGTCAGCCATTAAGGCCTGTCTTCTGAGAACGAGATACACTCCTAGTATCGGAGCCATGACGGCGATCATGCCGCCTGCTAGAAAAGCTCGTCGCATGAATTCCAAGTCAAACATTTCCATCCGCCTTTTTCTCCTCTCTCTAATCGAATCACTTTATCTAAAAATTGCTGTACTTCGTTTTGTTCGTGAGTAACCATCACAACTGTGCGGTTGTGATTTTTCACAAGGTGATGCATAAATTCGTAAAATCCTTTTCTGCTGTCGTAATCAACAGCTGTCGTCGGTTCGTCCAGCATCAGCAGATCCGGGTTGCTGGCGAGCATTCTGGCGATACAGATTTTCTGTTTCTGTCCGCCTGATAAATCACCGATTTTACGATGACGGAGCTCCCACATTTCCACCATTTTCAGTGCTTTTTCTACTTCAAGATGATCTTCTTCATTTAAACGTTTAAACCATTTCCCTTTTGTATAGCGGCCTGACTGAACAAGCTCCAGCACCGTGCTCGGAAAGCCGGCATTAAATGAAGAAATTTGCTGCGGGACGTACCCTATGGTCAGGCGTTTCCCTTCTGTATTCCTTTTACTGATCGTCACTGTGCCTTCCCACGGTTTCAGCATGCCGAGCATTACCTTTATGAGCGTCGATTTAGAGGCGCCGTTTGGTCCAGTGATGCCGACGAACTCACCGCTTTCAATATCAAGTGATACTTTATCTAAAACAGGCGTATGGGAATAGCCGAAAACGATATCTTTCAATGAGACGAGATTCATGTTAATCTTCCTTTCTCACAAAGAAATAGTGTGCACCCTCCGGCGCACACTATCTTATGATTTAACCAATAGTGAATCTTTCAGGGCATCGAGGTTTTGTTTCATAATGTCGATATACCCTAAACCTTTATCCTGTTCTTCTTTGCTCAAGCCTTCCAGTGTATTCAGCACTTCTGTCTTTGCGCCGATTTCACTGGCGAGCGTATCTGCGACCTTTGAGGATGCAATTTCTTCAAAGTAAATGACTTTTACATTATGTTCTTTGGCATATGTTTTCAGCTTTGCCAAGCTGGCTGCACTCGGTTCTTGGTCAGGTGACAGCCCTGCAATCGGAACCTGCTTCAAGCCGTATTCTTTTGCCAGATAGCCAAAAGCTGTATGCTGCGTGATAAATTCTTTTTTCTCCGCTTTTTTTGCGGTTGTACGATATAGTTTATCAAGATCCTGCAGTTTTGCAATATATTCTTTACTATTTTTCTCATAGTATTCTTTGTTATCCGGGTCCTGCTTCACGATTTGCGCCGTAATATTTTTAACTTCCTTCTGTGCCAGAACAGGGCTAAGCCATACGTGAGGGTCCATTGCATGACTGTGCTCATGCTCCCCATGATCATGCTCTTCGTGTTCTTCTTCAGAGCCTTCCATTAAATCAATGCCTTTGCTTGCATTAACGAAAACGGCATGGCCTTGGCCCATGCTTTTTTCAGCTGACGGAACCCAT
>NZ_JAVAXX010000220.1:0-11013 GCF_042709275.1 Bacillus sp. LR_5
TCAATATGCGATTACGCCGCCGCAATTTGTCGGCTTGCAATGGCTTTATGAATTAGGAGATATGACAATCGGTGAATTATCGGGCAAAATGTATCTGGCATGCAGCACGACAACGGACTTAATCGACCGCATGCAAAAAAATGAGCTTGTTGAGCGGGTCAAGGACCCGGCGGACAGACGTGTCGTCCGGATACATCTGCTGCCTGAAGGAGAACGGATTATCCAAGAGGTCATTACAAAAAGACAGGAATATCTGCGTGATATGTTCGAATCGTTTACAGATGAAGAAATAGCCATCTTCGAAAAATCTTTGATGAAACTGCAGCATGAAATGAAGAGAAAATGAGGCGATTTTGTTGGAACAACCAATAGGAGTCATTGATTCCGGGGTTGGCGGTTTAACCGTTGCGAAGGAAATCATGAGACAGCTACCTAAAGAAAATATTATCTACGTCGGGGATACGAAACGGTGTCCTTATGGGCCGCGCCCTGAAGAAGAGGTGCTTCAATATACGTGGGAGCTGACGAATTATTTACTCGAAAACCACCACATCAAAATGCTCGTGATCGCCTGTAACACAGCAACAGCGATCGCATTGGATGACATCCAGCGAAGCGTCGGTATACCGGTGGTCGGAGTGATCCAGCCTGGTGCGAGAGCAGCGATAAAAGTGACGGATAATCAGCATATCGGTGTCATCGGCACAGAGAATACGATTAAGAGCAATGCATACGAAGAGGCGCTTTTGGCATTAAACCCTGATCTGAAGGTTGAAAACCTTGCCTGCCCGCTGCTTGTGCCTTTTGTAGAAAGCGGGAAGTTTCTCGACAAAACAGCAGACGAGATTGTCAAAACCTCGCTGTATCCGTTAAAAGACACATCGATTGATTCGCTGATTTTAGGCTGCACCCACTATCCCATTTTGAAAGAAGCCATTCAAAGATATATGGGAGAACACGTTAACATTATTTCGTCCGGCGATGAAACAGCCCGGGAAGTCAGCACGATTCTCTCGTATAAAGGGCTGCTGAACCAGTCTGCGAATGCCCCGGATCATCAGTTCCTGACAACAGGGGCGCGTGATCAGTTTGCAAAAATCGCAGACGATTGGTTTGGCCATGAAGTCGGCCATGTGGAATGCATCTCACTGCAAGAACCGATTAGAAGATAGTTTTCCCCGCAACGGTATGTTGCGGGTTTTTTTCTGTTTTGCCGGAATTCTTCGGTCTATTTCCTAAAGAGGCTCGTATACATAATAGTACAAACATCCTTAGGAGGGAAAAGTATGCTGAAAAAAGGACCTGCAGTCATTGGTGCCACTTGTCTCACCTCTGTCTTGCTTTTATCCGGATGCGGTTTGTTTCAATCTGATAAGGCAGCCGAGGAAATTGATCCGCCTCAAGACGTTACATTCGTGAACGATGAAGCGGGTGCCAATTCAAATACAACAGCAGCCAAAAAAACAGAAAGTGAAAAAAGCGATACAGCAAAAGCGGATCAAGCCTCATCTACTGTCATGAGGGAGCTTTATCTCATTGATAAAAACGGGTATGTTGTTGCGCAAACGCTGCCTCTCCCTAAAAGTGAGAGCACGGCTAAGCAGGCGCTTGAATACCTCGTACAGGGCGGGCCTGTGTCTGAAATTCTTCCGAATGGCTTCAGAGCTGTATTGCCGGCTGACACCACCGTTAACGTTGACATCAAAAAAGATGGAACCGCGATAGCTGATTTCTCTAATGAGTTCAAAAATTATAAGAAAGAAGACGAACAGAAAATCGTTCAATCTGTGACGTGGACGCTGACGCAATTTAGTTCGATAGATAAAGTGAAGATGAGAATAAACGGGCATGAACTGAAGGAGATGCCTGTAGGAGGGACGCCGATCTCAGATGATTTAAGCCGCAAAGACGGCATTAATTTGGAGACAGCCGGTGTAAATGATCTCACTGCTACCCATCCGCTGACAGTCTACTACTTGGCGGAAAACGAAGACAGTGAATACTACGTGCCTGTGACCAAACGAATCGACAATTCGGAAAAAGACGACATTACGGCAGCCATTAATGAATTGGCTAAAGGGCCAAGTAAGGTGAGCGGGCTGTTAACAGACTTCAGCGAAGATGTAAAGCTGGTCAGCAAACCGAAAATCAAAGACGGGCGCGTGACGTTGGATTTCAATCAATCTATATTCGGCAGTGCCGATGAGAAGACGAAAATGATTTCTTCAGAAGTGCTGAACAGCATTGTGCTGACGTTAACGGAGCAGCCGGATGTAAAAAGCGTCTCTGTTAAAGTGAACGGAAAATCAGAGCTTGTAAATGAAAAAGGCGAAAAGCTCACAGAACCGGTCTCCAGACCTTCTCAAGTGAATACGGGTAGTTTTTAAATTGGGATTTTTGATATACTAGAAAGAAAGAGGTTAGCGTTCCGGCTGCCTCTTTCTTTATTCAATTCCGGGACAAAAATGGTTTATGTACATACAATCGGAGGTAAAACATGAGACATGACGGAAGACAACACGATGAGCTGCGTCCAATCACATTCGATTTGGATTTTATCAGCCATCCGGAAGGTTCTGTTCTAATAACAGCAGGGAATACAAAGGTAATCTGCAACGCGTCTGTTGAGGACCGCGTACCGCCGTTTTTGCGGGGCGGAGGGAAAGGCTGGATTACAGCAGAGTACAGCATGCTGCCGCGGGCAACAAACCAAAGAACAATCAGAGAATCTTCTAAGGGGAAAATTTCCGGCAGAACAATGGAGATCCAACGCCTGATCGGCCGCGCGCTTCGAGCTGTTGTAAATCTGGAAAAGCTCGGTGAACGGACGATTTGGATTGACTGTGATGTCATTCAAGCTGATGGAGGAACTAGAACTGCTTCCATTACAGGCGCATTTCTTGCTATGGCAATTGCGATTGGCAAGCTGATCAAAGCAGGAACAATCAAGACAAATCCGATCACTGATTTTCTTGCTGCGATCTCTGTTGGAATTGATAAGGAACAGGGAATTTTGTTAGATTTAAATTATGAAGAAGATTCCTCCGCTGAAGTTGACATGAATGTCATCATGACAGGCAGCGGCCGTTTTGTGGAACTGCAGGGAACCGGGGAAGAGGCGACTTTTTCTAGAGAGGATCTGAACGGTCTTCTGGGTCTTGCGGAAAAAGGAATCCAAGAGCTGATTGACAAGCAAAAAGAAGTGCTGGGTGATTCTCTGCCAGAACTGAAATAAAGACAGAAAGGCTTGATCATCATGAAAGAAGCAATTATTGCAACACATAATCCGGGAAAAGTGAAGGAATTCAAAGAAATTCTTGAGCCAAGAGGCTATGAGGTCAAATCTTTAGCTGAAATTGGATTCGCAGAAGAAATTGAAGAAACAGGCCATACATTTGAAGAAAATGCCATTCTGAAAGCGGAAGCTGTTGCCAAAGCAGTGAACAAAATGGTGATTGCGGACGACTCCGGTCTATCCATCGATAATCTTGGCGGCAGACCCGGGGTTTATTCAGCCCGCTATGCAGGGGAACAGAAAGACGACCAGGCAAATATCGAAAAAGTGCTCAGCGAGCTGAAAGGTATCGAAAAAGAACAGCGCACCGCCCGTTTCCGCTGCGCACTGGCCGTGAGTATTCCCGGAGAGGAAACAAAAACAGTCGAAGGCCATGTTGAAGGGTATATTGCCGAAGAACCGAGAGGAGAATATGGCTTTGGCTATGACCCAATCTTTATCGTGAAAGATAAAGATAAGACAATGGCTGAACTGACAAGTGATGAAAAAAATAAAATCAGCCATAGGGCTGACGCGCTTAAAAAGCTGTCTAAGCTTTTGGAGGCATAAGGAGGAAGCTTGTACATGAACGTGCTGATTATCAGTGACAGCCATGGGCTTGAAGAAGAACTCCAAACCATTGCGAAACGGCATGAGGCAGAAGTTGATCTCATGATTCATTGCGGGGACTCTGAGCTTGAAACGAGGCATCCTGCATTGGAGCCTTATGCGGTTGTAAAAGGCAATTGCGATTTTGCCGGCGATTTTAAGGACGAGCTTCTTCTGAATGCCGGCTCAAGAAAAATACTGGTCACACACGGCCACCTTCACGGTATAAAACAGACCTTGTTAAACGTATACTATCGTGCAGAGGAACTCGGAGCGGATGTTATCTGCTTCGGGCATTCGCACATCGCGGGAAGCGAAGTGCTGCACGGAAAACTGATGATTAACCCAGGCAGCATCCGGCTTCCGAGGGTGCGCAGGACAGAAAGCTATGCTATACTGACATTAGAAAATGATGCTGCGACAGTCCGTTTTTACGACCAAGCAGGCAATGAAATTGAGGATCTGCAAAATCGAGTCACACTATGAAAATGTCATGAGGAAGAAAATTTTCTTCCTCATGAAAAAAATTCTAAAAAACCGTTGACTTATTATTGCATCCCATATATAATAAATCTTGTCGCTGATAGTTAAAGCAAAAAATAAAAAACAAACGTGTCCCAGTAGCTCAGCTGGATAGAGCAACGGCCTTCTAAGCCGTCGGTCGGGAGTTCGAATCTCTCCTGGGACGTACCAAAAGAAAAACCTCAAATCCATTTAGGATTTGAGGTTTTTTGTTGTCGTGTTAGGATTTTCATTTGTTGTTTAACGGATCATCATCCAAGCCATCAACTTTTCCTTCTTTATTCAGACGAGGTTCTTCTTTTTTCACAGTTTCAGAAATATGTTCATTTTCTTCAACAGTGCGTTTGCCGACAACCACTTCATCAGTGACAACCGGTTTTTTAGTCACTTCAAGCTTTTCCTCAACGATTGGAACTCTGATCTCTTCCGAATCGTTGACGGGAGCAGCGTCCGTTTTATTTTCATCCACTGGACGGCGTTCGACATAAATTTCATCATGTCTCACAGGGATGTCCATATCTCTTTTTTCTGTTTTCACTTCTTTTCCTATTTCTACTTCGCCGGTTTGGACGTCTTCCTTATCGACCTTCAGCTGTTCTTCCCGGAGCGGCATCGTTTTTTCTTCTTTCGTTGTATAATCCGCCATTTCATTTGTGCTTGAAAAGCCGCCTGAAAGGGCATTGCCGTTATCAATAGGAGCAATTACATCTGCATCTGTATCGACGGCTACCAGAAGTTTTCCGTCATCCAAATCTTCTTGATACTTGTCTATTTCATCAGTTTTAATATCCAAGTCGGATAATGCTTTGCTGTGTGTAGCAGTATCATCCATTGTGAAATAATCTTTCAGTTTATCGAAAAAAGATTCAGATTCGTCCTGATGTGCATCGATGGCTTGATTGACTTCTGTTCCTGTACGTGACTCCAAATAATCTGTATCTCGCCGACTTGTCACAACAGAAATGTCATCAGAATCATAGCCTTTTGTGAGTAAGCCTTCAATCGCTGCGATGGTTTCCTGCGGAGTTTCGTATACACCAACTATGCTTTTCATATCAATCTCCTCCTTTATGAATTTGCATTATATCGTTCATGTCGTTTGTAATTCCCGCTGTTCTTTGAATTAAACAAAATTGAAAACATTCGAGTTTTTTAGAGAAAATTTTAATTGGAATTTCCTGAAAAATGAATATACAGGAAAAGATATGAAAAAATTCATAGTCATGCCGATATTTGTTATGTGAAACAATTAAATAAAGGAGTGTTTTCTTTTGAAAAAATGGTTCGTTGTTTTTTTCTTATTTGTTATTGCGCTGTTTCAATCGCTCCAAACAGTTAGCGCGGAAACAGTTGAATGGAAAGAAAGAGCAGATTTGCCTGAGCCGCGTGTCGGCGCAAGCAGCGGTGTAGTAGATGGAAAGATATATGTGATAGGTGGCGGGACTGTAAAACCAGGTACTTATGGGAATCAAACGTTTGTCTATGATCCTAAAACAAATGAATGGACAAGAAAAGCCGACATGCCCACAGAGAGGGGAGGTGCTGCAACTGTTACAGTTGACGGTAAAATTTATGTCATGGGTGGAAGGTCAAACGATGGAGTTGTCAAGACAGTAGAAGTTTATGATCCAAAAAAAGATACATGGGAAAAATTAGATGATCTTCCCTTTGGAAATAATAAAGTTCCAGCTTATAAGATTTATGCAGAAGCTATAGGAAAGAAAATATATGTTGTGGCCTATGAAAATTCTAGATATGCAACGACTTACAGTTACGATCTCGAAACGAAAAAATGGGAGAAAAAACAGAATTTAAATTATGAAGTAACAGGAGCTTCTACTGCAGTAATTGATAATAAACTATATATTCTTGGCGGAACGCATTATATTCCCCAAATCGTTTATGTTTATGATCCAGAAAAAGACACATGGGCAGAAAATGGTAAAGGATTCACAGCAGGATATTATTCTGCGCTTGCTTATAAAGGGAAAATTTTGATGACTGGAGGTGTAAACCGAATTAAGGTGTACGATCCTAAAAGTCAATCAGTTACAGCAGTGACAAATCCGAAAGCGCTATACAGAATGGCGCATTCTTCTGCCATTATTGATGATACACTTTACGTAATTGGTGGAAGAGAAGAAAACTCCAGTTTTGGTGGAAGTTTTGGTGATAATGCAAATGCTAAAATTAAATCAGTTATATCTATTTCGCTAAAGGATTTAAACATACCATCCGATTCAGAGGAAACTCCGGGAGATAAGGATAAAGGATCAACAACACCTTCTGAGGATAACTCAGCAGAAGACGGAGACGCCCTTCTTGTTGTCACCATGGTAAACGGTTTGCAAAAAGAATATCAGCTGTCTATGAAAGAAGTGAATGGATTCCTCAAATGGTACAAGCAGCGTGATGCCGGAGAGGGACCAGGCTTTTATGAAATAGATGAGCATGACAACAACAAAGGGCCTTGTGAGAGTAAAAAGGTTTATGTTGTGTTTAAAAATATTTTGATGTACGAAGTAAATAAATATAAATAAACCATCCAATGCAATGTTGGATGGTTTTTGTTGACTTACTCTATTAAACTTTAGAAGGGAAAACGGTAAGAGATAGACAGACCTTCCCCTGCACTTATCTATCCTTATAAAATCGTCTCACAATTCCTTCGTCATAAACACACTGGTTGGATCTTCACTGTAGTCTGCAAACGGTTCACAATACTGGAAACCGAAGCTTTCATACAATTTTCTTGCCGGCTCAAATGAAGCCATTGAACCCGTTTCTAAGCTTAACCGCTCATAGCCTCGCTTCTCGGCTTCTTCAATGATGTGCTGGAGAACTTGTTTGGCAACGCCTTTTCTTAAATGTGATGCAGATGTTCGCATTGATTTGATTTCTCCATGCCGGGTGTCCAGTTCTTTTAGCGCTCCGCAGCCAGCTAGTTCATCACCTTCCTATGCACTCCAAAATGTTATTCTAGGCCCTCTTAGTTTTTCTAAACCTAAGGCATGAATGCTTTCTAGCGGGGACATAAGCGTCATGCTATGTAAATGCTCATTCACAAGTGAGACCACCTGGCGTCCAGTTAAATCGTCTATATTTTTATATGCAATTTTATTCCTCCTCGAAAACTTACGGGTTGTGCAGAATATCGTTCAATTCATCCCATCCTGTTTCCAAATATAAAGACAGAAAATGTGACTGTATTTGTGAAGTCGTTTTAAAACAATAAAAGGACCGCAATAGATGTTCGGCCCTTGTGGTCTTCTTTAATATCTAAAGCCTCCGTGTACGCCTGGCGCCCCGCTGAATCCGCCGGCATGTATCGCTGGAGCACTTAAGCTGCCGCCATGGCCGCTAAAGCCTGCACCTGAAAATTGCTGTCCGTAAAATCCTGAAGCGTATGGGAATGAGGAGTACATTCCAGAGGGAGTGGTTAACGGGCTGTATGCCTGGCTGAACGGCTGTCCGTATCCGTAGCCTCCAAATGGCTGCTGGCTTTGCTGGTAGAAGGCAGGGGTAGCAGGATAGTACTGCTGCGGAAAGCTCGGGAAGCTTGGGAAGCCTGCAGGGAATCCTTGCATGTCTGCTAATGATTTATTCATCGTATCACCTTTTCTTTGCAAGATATCATTAATGTATGCCGAGGGAACAAGAGAAGTGCCTATCCGAAATTGAAATGGATTGCAAGATGATCTGTCAGACTCAATCCATATACGAACCATAGTGTGTTATAAAATCTTACATGTTTATATAAAATTAAATAATTCTGTTTTATTCTTTATAGATTAATAAAAAAATTATAAAAACTTTTAACATTTGCAATTCCTTTTGTACCAATAATGAAAGCGTATACAATATAGTTTGATTAATCGAAATTGTCTAATAATTTTAAAAAATGCTGTTGACACTGCGTCCAAAGCGGCGTAATATGAGTTCAACAAAAGATAAACGCAAGCTTCACAAGCGAAAATCATCGCAGTATGATTCTAAAAAAATGAAAAACAAACGACCTTCTTGAACAGCTGGAAAGCCGTTCCGAAGGCTGAATATGAAAAGCGCAGATGAGGATAAGTAGCCTTGATAAAGTTTTCCACAGAGAACCGGGTTAGCTGAGAACCGGCGAAGCTTTACAAGGTGAACTCGCCTCAGAGTGCCAGTCTGAAATGACAGTAGGACTTGGCCGGGTGAACTTGATTCACTCGTTACTAAAGCGGATAGAAATATCCATGAGACGGCCGATTAACAGGCCGTAAACAAGGGTGGTACCGCGGAAAGAAAAGCCTTTTCGCCCCTTTTAGCTATCGCAGTTACTGCGCGGCTGATTGTGGGCGGAAGGGCTTTTTTTATTGAATAATCAGCTATAAAGCTAATAAAAGATTGATCTTTAAAGGATGAAAATCCAAAAGGAGGAACTAAAATGGGGACTAATGTACAGGTGGATTCAGCATCTGCCGAATGTACACAGACGATGAGCGGAGCATTAATGCTGATTGAATCATTAAAAAAAGAGAAAGTAGAAATGATCTTCGGTTATCCGGGCGGGGCTGTGCTTCCGATTTACGATAAGCTATACAATTCAGGGTTGGTACATATCCTTCCCCGTCACGAACAAGGAGCAATTCATGCAGCGGAGGGATACGCAAGGGTCTCCGGAAAACCGGGTGTCGTCATTGCCACGTCAGGGCCGGGAGCGACAAACCTTGTTACAGGCCTTGCTGATGCCATGATTGATTCATTGCCGTTAGTTGTCTTTACAGGGCAGGTAGCAACCTCTGTAATCGGGAGCGATGCATTTCAGGAAGCAGACATTTTAGGGATTACGATGCCAGTAACAAAACACAGCTACCAGGTTCGCCAGCCGGAAGATCTGCCGCGCATCATTAAAGAAGCGTTCCATATTGCAACAACTGGAAGACCCGGACCTGTATTGATTGATATTCCGAAAGATGTAGCAACAATTGAAGGAGAATTCAGCTACGATCATGAGATGAATCTCCCGGGATACCAGCCGACAACAGAGCCGAATTATTTGCAGATCCGCAAGCTTGTGGAAGCCGTGAGCAGTGCGAAAAAACCGGTGATCCTGGCGGGTGCGGGCGTACTGCACGGAAAAGCGTCAGAAGAATTAAAAAATTATGCTGAACAGCAGCAAATCCCTGTGGCACACACCCTTTTGGGGCTCGGAGGCTTCCCGGCTGACCATCCGCTTTTCCTAGGGATGGCGGGAATGCACGGTACTTATACAGCCAATATGGCCCTTCATGAATGTGATCTATTAATCAGTATCGGCGCCCGTTTTGATGACCGTGTCACAGGAAACCTGAAACACTTTGCCAGAAACGCAAAGATAGCCCACATCGATATTGATCCAGCTGAAATCGGAAAAATCATGAAAACACAGATTCCTGTAGTCGGAGACAGCAAAATTGTCCTGCAGGAGCTGATCAAACAAGACGGCAAACAAAGCGATTCAAGCGAATGGAAAAAACAGCTCGCAGAATGGAAAGAAGAGTATCCGCTCTGGTATGTAGATAATGAAGAAGAAGGTTTTAAACCTCAGAAATTGATTGAATATATTCATCAATTTACAAAAGGAGAGGCCATTGTCGCAACGGATGTAGGCCAGCATCAAATGTGGTCAGCGCAATTTTATCCGTTCCAAAAAGCAGATAAATGGGTCACGTCAGGCGGACTTGGAACGATGGGATTCGGTCTTCCGGCGGCGATCGGCGCACAGCTGGCCGAAAAAGATGCTACTGTTGTCGCGGTTGTCGGAGACGGCGGATTCCAAATGACGCTTCAAGAACTCGATGTTATTCGCGAATTAAATCTTCCGGTCAAGGTAGTGATTTTAAATAACGCTTGTCTCGGAATGGTCAGACAGTGGCAGGAAATTTTCTATGAAGAACGTTATTCAGAATCTAAATTCGCTTCTCAGCCTGACTTCGTCAAATTGTCCGAAGCATACGGCATTAAAGGCATCAGAATTTCATCAGAAGCGGAAGCAAAGGAAAAGCTGGAAGAGGCATTAACATCAAGAGAACCTGTTGTCATTGACGTGCGGGTTGCCAGCGAAGAAAAAGTATTCCCGATGGTGGCTCCGGGGAAAGGGCTGCATGAAATGGTGGGGGTGAAACCTTGAAAAGAATTATCACATTGACTGTGGTGAACCGCTCCGGGGTGTTAAACCGGATCACCGGTCTATTCACAAAAAGGCATTACAACATTGAAAGCATTACAGTTGGACACACAGAAACAGCCGGCGTTTCCAGAATCACCTTCGTCGTTCATGTTGAAGGTGAAAATGATGTTGAACAGTTAACGAAACAGCTCAACAAACAGATTGATGTGCTGAAAGTCACAGACATCACAAATCAATCGATTGTCCAGAGGGAGCTGGCCTTAATCAAGGTTGTCTCCGCACCTTCAACAAGAACAGAGATTAATGGAATCATAGAACCGTTTAGAGCCTCTGTCGTTGATGTCAGCAGAGACAGCATCGTTGTTCAGGTGACGGGTGAATCTAACAAAATTGAAGCGCTTATTGAGTTATTAAAACCTTATGGCATTAAAGAAATCGCGAGAACAGGTACAACGGCTTT
>NZ_JAVAXX010000221.1:0-10903 GCF_042709275.1 Bacillus sp. LR_5
ATCGTATGACCCGAACCATTTTTCTACATCTTTGATAAAACTGTCAGATATATTGCCCGCTACCGAAATCACCCCTCGGTCCGGCGTATAATAATCATGCATGTATTGTCTGAGAGAGTCACCGTTAAAGGAAGCAAGCGTTTCTTCCGTGCCTAGAATTGGGTAGCCTAAAGAATGATTGCCGTAAGTGGCTTTGCTCAGTAAATCATGTACAATGTCGTCCGGCGCATCTTCATACATTTTAATTTCTTCATATACTACTTTTTTCTCTTTTTTCAGCTCGTTTTCATCAAACGTTGAATGAAAGAACATATCTGCTAATACGTCCAGCGCGTAATTCGCATGCTCGTCAAGCACCTTTGCATAGTAGCAGGTATATTCCTTTGAAGTAAACGCATTGACCTGGCCGCCAATACGATCAAAAGATTCTGCTATCTCGCGTGCAGATTTTGTGCTCGTCCCTTTAAAGAACATGTGCTCTAAAAAGTGAGAAATTCCGTTTATCTCCGGCGTTTCATGTCTCGAACCTGTGCCGATCCATACGCCGATCGCAACAGAACGGACTGTCGGGTTATTTTCCAGCACAATTCTTACACCATTTTGACACGTATATCGTTTAATCAAATTTGTTCCTCCTATTCAAAGACAAGCTGCCTTCATCTGTTACTTCAATAGTCTTGTTTCATCCATTAGTTCAGTGACTGTTCCAAGCGCATATCCTTTGTCTTTTATCTGTGTAATCAGCGCTTCAAGACTTTCCGCCGTAGGGTCAGTCGGATGCATTAAAATCATGGCACCATTATGTATCTTGCTTAACACTCTCGTCTGAAGTACAGACGGAGCCGGCTTTTGCCAATCGATTGTATCAACTGTCCACATGACTGTTCCCATCTGTTTCTCTGCTGCAATGTCGATAACCGCTTTTCTGAAACTTCCGCTTGGCGGAGCGAACCACTTTGGCTTAACGCCGATCGTTTGTTCTATTTGTTCATTAGTCTTGTCGAGCTGCTCGGAAATTCTTCCTGTAGTCAGTTTGCTCATATCCGGATGATTGTATGAATGATTTCCGATTTCATGTCCGTCTTTTGCAATCTTCTTAGCGAGCTGTACATTGTTTCTCACCCAATTGCCTTCTAAAAAGAACGTAGCTTTAACCTGGTGCTTTTGCAGAATAGGGAGCATTTTTTCCAAATACTCATTTCCCCATGCCACATTGATTAAAAAAGCCACCATCGGTTTGTCAGGATTTCCTTTATAAATAGGCTCAGGCTGAAGTGACTCAAGATGAACACTTGGTTTTACTTGACTGTACACCAAATCTTTTTCCCGAAACTCACCATGCTTTTTCATTTTTTTATATGATTGTTCAATATTGACCTTTAATCCATTGTAGCCTGGAATTCTTTTCCATACTTTATCAATTCTTGCATTCTGGGGCTTAACTTCGTACTCCGGCGCTTTTTGAAGCAATTCTTCATATAATTGGTCTTTTGACGCCGTGACAGTCACCGTATCTTTTTTCATTGCCCCTATATAATCAAGTGCATGCGGATTTTCCATCATCTCAAATGAGACAAAAAAAAGAAATAAAAAAACGGCAAACGGTACAAATTTTTTGTACATGTTCTGTCCCCCCTCATTTCACATTATGAAGGAGAGGGACAAGGTAGAACCCGCCTGCTTTTGAAAAGCTTCAAAATAAAGAAGCCGGGTCTCCCAGGCTCCTTTTATGTTTTCATTTAAGATTGTTGTTCTTCTTTTTCTTTCTCTTCACGGAGCACCGCTTTGCGGGATAAATTCACTCGTCCTTGTTTATCAATTTCAGTGACTTTGACAAGAATCTCGTCTCCGATTTTTACAACATCTTCAACTTTCCCTACGCGTTCAAGCGCAAGCTCTGAAATGTGCACCAAACCGTCTTTTCCGCTGAAAATTTCAACGAAAGCCCCGAATTTTTCAATCCGTTTCACTTTACCTAGGTAAAGTTGGCCGACTTCAACCTCTCTCACAAGGTCTTCGATGATTTTTTTCGCTTTTTGGTTGCCGCTTTCATCTGTAGAGGAAATAAAGATTGTGCCGTCCTGCTCAATATCAATTTTAACACCGGTTTCTTCGATGATCTTATTGATTTGTTTTCCGCTTGGTCCGATGACATCGCGGATTTTATCAGGATTAATGGTCATTGTTAAGATCTTAGGCGCATATCGAGAAAGCTCTTTTCTTGATTCGCTTAATGTTGCAAGCATGCTGTTGAGGATTTCCATTCTGCCCTTTTTCGCCTGCTGAAGCGCTTCTTCAAGAATCTCTCTGGAAAGGCCTTCAATTTTAATGTCCATTTGCAGGGCCGTTACGCCTTTTTCAGTTCCCGCTACTTTAAAGTCCATATCTCCGAGCGCGTCTTCCATGCCTTGGATGTCAGTCAAGACAGTGTAATGTTCGCCTGATTTGACAAGACCCATCGCAATACCAGCAACTGGCGCTTTAATCGGTACACCAGCATCCATCATTGCAAGTGTGCTTGCGCAAATGCTTGCTTGAGATGTAGAGCCGTTTGATTCAAGCACTTCTGAAACAAGACGGACAGTATAAGGGAAGTCTTTTTCAGACGGAATAACTGGCTCAAGCGCACGCTCACCCAGTGCTCCGTGTCCGATTTCACGACGTCCCGGTCCGCGCATCGGTCCTGTTTCCCCAACGCTGAATTGCGGGAAGTTGTAATGATGCATAAACCGTTTCGACTCTTCGACACCTAAGCCGTCAAGGATTTGCACATCTCCCAGAGCACCTAGCGTACATACGCTGAGGGCCTGAGTTTGTCCCCTTGTAAATAGACCTGAACCGTGCGTTCTTGGCAAGAGGCCAACCTCTGAAGAGAGCGGGCGGATTTGATCGACACCGCGGCCGTCCGGTCTTACTTTCTCTTCAGTAATCAGGCGGCGAACTTCATTTTTCACCAGCTTGGATAAAATCTGCTTCACTTGCTTGATTGTGTCTTCATCATGTTCTTCATCCTCGAATTTTGCCACAACTGCGTTCTTCACTTCGTTAATGGCATCTTCACGGGCATGCTTTTCATGAACTTGGATGGCTTTCAGCAGATCCTCTTCTGCCAAAGCTTTTACTTTTTCATTAAGCTCTTCATCAATTTCAAAGAGCTTAATTTCAGATTTCTCTTTGCCGACTGCTGCAACAATTTCTTCTTGGAATGCAATCAGGCGTTTAATCTCTTCATGGCCGAACATAATGGCCTCAAGCATGATTTCCTCAGGAACTTCGTCCGCTCCCGCTTCTACCATGTTAATCGCATCTTTCGTGCCGGCAACGACAAGATTGATGTCGCTTTTTTCAAGCTGATCGACTGTCGGGTTAATGATAAATTGATCATCAATGCGTCCGACAGTAACCCCTGCAATCGGTCCTTCAAACGGAATATCCGATACAGAAAGTGCAAGAGATGAACCGAACATGGCAGCCATTTCTGAAGAGCAGTTTTGGTCAACACTCATGACAATGCTGATGACCTGAACTTCATTACGGAATCCATCGGCAAACAAAGGACGGATCGGACGGTCAATTAAACGGCTGGCAAGAACCGCTTTTTCACTTGGACGTCCTTCTCTTTTAATAAATCCGCCCGGAATTTTCCCTACCGCATATAATCTTTCTTCATAGTTTACAGTAAGAGGGAAGAAATCAAGCGGTTTAGGTTCTTTTGAAGCGGTTGCTGTACTAAGTACTGCTGTATCACCGTAGCGGATCATCACAGCACCATTTGCCTGTTTGGCAAGCTGGCCGGTTTCAACAGTAAGCGTTCTTCCGGCCCAATCTATGGTAAAGACATGTTTTTCTTGTCCCATACAATTACGAACTCCTCTCTTCGTTGTGTGAAATAATCAATTACTCCTATTATGAACGAAATGAATTGAACATATCAATGTCAAAGTAGTATGTAAAAGGATTTCAATGATTTGTTATAAGAAATTTCGCTTTAATACGATAAAAAAGCGGGAATCCTCCCGCTTTTTACGATTATCGACGTAAGCCTAGTTTGTTAATTAACTCACGGTAACGAGTTACGTCTTTATTACGCAGATACGTAAGAAGATTACGACGCTTACCTACCATTTTAAGAAGACCGCGACGTGAGTGGTGGTCTTTCTTGTGAGTACGTAAATGCTCGTTCAAGTTGTTAATTGAGTCAGTTAGGATAGCGATCTGAACTTCTGGAGATCCAGTATCAGATTCGTGTGTTTTGAACTCATTGATGAGTTGGTTTTTACGCTCTTGAGTAATTGCCATCCTGTTTCACCTCCAAATCATATTTAGCCCCAGTTACCTAGCAACCGTCGGTGACTTCGGATTGCCAAGCAATGGTTTTAAGACTACGAAAACTATCATACTAAAAATCGCGCCTATATGCAAATATTTTAGAATAAAATTTGTGTGCGTTGCAAGTTATTTCCGCAAATTGCTGAAATAACGGATGGCTTCCTGCTTATCTTTCTCAATTTGCTCAGTTAATTCTTTGATGCCATTGAATTTCCGCTCACTCCGAATCCGTTTATACCATTCGATTTTTATAGCGGCTCCATATACCTCCTGATCGAAATCAAACAGATTGACCTCGATGGAAGGCTGCTCAGGGCGCTTTTCATAAAACGTCGGCTTATAGCCAATATTACAAACGCCATTGTAAACTTCGCCGTTCACTTCCGCTTTTACGGCATATACACCTGTGGGCGGAACGATATAGCTGTTATTTAAACCGACATTTGCTGTCGGAAACCCGATGGTCCGCCCTCTTTTATCACCATGAATGACAATTCCTTTAATAAAATAAGGCTGTCCAAGCAAGACATTCGCCAATTCAACATCTCCGTTTTGAAGCGCGGTACGGATATACGAAGAACTGATTTTTTTATCCTGCTCCGTTAATTTTTCTACCATTGTGCACCCAGCTTTTCCGTCTAAATCATCCGGCATGGTCTTCATTGTCCCCTTGCCGTATTTGCCGTACGTAAAGTCAAAGCCTGCCACTGCGTGCTGCACATTAAGGCCGATAATATACTGGTCTATAAACTGCTTAGGAGAAAGAGAAGCAAACACTTCATTAAATTTAACGACATACAGAACTTCTGTGCCTAATTGTTCAATTTGGTTTATTTTGTCTTCAAGAGGCGTAATCAGATCCTTTGGTTCCTTATCTCTGCCCAACACGTGAGAAGGATGGGGATGAAAGGTCATCACAGCTAATGTCAGACCTTTTTCTTCGGCTATTTGCTTCGCTGTGCCGATTACCTTTTGATGCCCGAGATGAACGCCGTCAAAATAACCTAACGCCATCACTGATTTTGCCTGCTCCTCTTTTATTAAATGATGAGGATGTGTAATATGTATCGTCTTCACAGAACGGTCACCTTTTTTCTATTGTTCGCTTTTTTGCATCAATACTTTTGCCGGCTTTAACAGCCCTTTTTTTGCAGGATGAGGGAAATAGATCGCCAAACATGTTCCGGATTCAGTAAAGACGGCAATACGGTCTTCACTTGTCATTTCAGAAAACTGCTCGGGCGTCTCAAGCAAAGCCCCATTTTCTACTTTCTTAGCTAATGTATCACTTATGATCCATTTCGGCAAATGATTGAGCGCACGTTCAATAGGAACTGTATGCTCTTCCACGGTCCCGGATTGGGCCTGTGCTTCGAGCTCATCAAAAGTAAAGCATTCGTCGAGAGCAAAATCTCCGGATGCCGTACGGATTAAATGAGACATATGAGCCGGATATCCGAGCTTTTCTCCGATCATGACCGCCAGCGTCCTTACATAGGTCCCTTTGGAGCAAGTCACTGTAAACCGGAAGCTTGCGGTTTCTCCATGATGTTTAATCTCAGTCGTCAGGGCAATGTCTTCAATGGTTATCATACGTTTCGGACGTTCTACTTCAATCCCTGCTCTTGCGTATTCGTATAATTTTTTGCCGTTTACTTTTACAGCGGAATACATGGGCGGAATTTGTTCTTGTTTCCCCTTTAAACTGTTTAAAACCTTTTCTACATCCGCTTTATCAATGTCGTGATTGACAGGCTTTGTTTCCACCGTTTCTCCGGTTTGATCCTCTGTTGTGGTTGAAAAGCCCAATGTTATTTCTGCATCATACGTTTTAGATTTTTCAGTTAAGTATTCGACTATTTTTGTCGCTCTTCCTACACAAATCGGAAGCACGCCTGATACTTCCGGATCGAGCGTTCCTGTATGTCCTACTTTTTTTGTTTTTAACAGCTTTCGGATCTTCATGACACAGTCGTGCGATGTCATGCCAACAGGTTTATGTAAAAGGAGAACTCCGTTAACCATTTGCCTTTCACTCCTTCTTTTGAGTTTTTTTCTTATAAACGAAGAAAGAGGACAGACGATATACGCCTATCCTCTCTTTTTTTATTCAGATGGTTTCTCTGAATGTAATTCGTGAATCAGTGTTTCGATCCGATTCCCGTAATCGATTGATTCATCGAACTCAAATTCAATTTCAGGCGTTTTTCGAAGTCTGATGCGGCTGCCGATTTCGGATCGGATAAATCCTTTCGCTTTTGCCAGCCCTTTCAGCGCTTCTTCCCGTTTTTTCTCGTCACCGAGAACCGAGATATACACCTTTGCAATTTGCAAATCACCTGATACACGTACATCCGTTACTGTCAGAAAACCAATTCTCGGGTCTTTCAGCTTGCGGCTGATAATATCACCGAGTTCTTTTTTCATTTGCTCGCCGACACGGTTTGCTCTCATACTCAATTCAATCACCTCTAAGTTAAAACCACTCTGTCCTAGTGATCGTCCGTTCAATTTCAGGAAAAGAATCGATAAACGCTAGGACGCGCTGCAGTTCTTTTTCTGTTTGAACGCGAGAGGAAGAAACAGCGGCGATTCCGAAGCTGGTTCTTTGCCAGGTGTCCTGATAGCCAATCTCCGAAATCGAAACATTGAACTTGTTTTGAACCCTGGTTAAAATCCGCTTCAGAACGGCACGCTTTTCTTTTAGCGATCCTGCATCATAAATGATGCATTCACACTCCGCAAATCCGATCACGTTCTTTCAATTTCTTGCATGACAAACGCTTCTAGGATGTCACCTTCACGAATGTCATTGTATTTCTTAATTGTAATACCACATTCATAGCCTTGTGAAACTTCTTTCACATCGTCTTTAAAGCGTTTCAGAACATCTACTTCGCCTTCAAAGATGACGACGCCGTCACGAATTAAACGGAGGCCGCTGTCGCGCGTAATGGTTCCTTCAGTAACATATCCGCCGGCAATTGTACCGATTTTAGATACTTTGAATGTTTGGCGTACTTCTACTTGACCAATTACTTTTTCTTCATATTCAGGATCAAGCATACCTTTCATGGCAGCTTCAATCTCGTCGATTACTTTGTAAATGATACGGTGAAGTCGAATATCTACATTTTCAGCTTCAGCCGTACTCTTAGCATTTCCGTCCGGTCTCACATTAAACCCGATAACAATTGCATTGGAAGCAGATGCCAAGATAATGTCAGATTCAGTAATCGCACCAACGCCTGTATGGATGATTTTCACTTTAACGCCTTCTACTTCAATTTTTTGAAGCGCAGCCGTTAAAGCTTCAGCAGATCCTTGAACGTCAGCTTTTACGATGAGGTTGATGTCTTTTACATCACCTTGCTTAATTTGCTCGAATAAATCATCAAGACTGAGCTTCGCTTTATCGCTGCGCTGCTCTTCAAGCTGTTTCGAAGCACGGGCTTCACCGACAGAACGAGCTGTTTTTTCATCCTTAAAGACAAGGAATTGGTCTCCCGCTTGAGGGACATCATTCAAACCGGTAATTTCAACCGGAGTTGACGGGCCGGCAGTTTTCACACGGCGGCCAATGTCGTTGACCATTGCACGGACACGGCCAAATGTATTGCCGACTACGATCGGATCACCGACATGCAGTGTTCCAGTCTGTACGAGCAACGTCGCAACTGACCCTCTGCCTTTATCGAGTTCAGCTTCAATAACCGTTCCTTTTGCCTGACGGTTCGGATTCGCTTTCAGTTCCTCTACCTCACTGACAAGCAAAATCATTTCAACGAGCTCATCAATGCCTTTTCCAGTTAAAGCGGAAAGCGGCACAAAAATGGTTTCTCCGCCCCAAGCTTCAGGGACAAGTCCGTATTCCGTCAGTTCTTGCATCACACGGTCAGGGTTTGCGGATTCTTTATCTATTTTATTCACAGCAACGATGATTGGAACCTCTGCTGCTTTTGCATGGTTAATCGCTTCAACTGTTTGCGGCATGACACCGTCATCGGCAGCTACGACAAGAATCGTAATATCAGTTACTTCTGCACCGCGTGCACGCATTGTTGTAAATGCGGCGTGGCCCGGTGTATCCAAGAACGTGATTTTCTTGCCGTTCTCTTCAATTTGATAAGCGCCGATATGCTGAGTGATTCCGCCTGCTTCCCCTTCAACAACCTTTGTTTTACGGATGCTGTCAAGAAGCGTTGTTTTCCCATGGTCAACGTGGCCCATGATTGTCACGACAGGAGGACGAATTTCAAGATCCTCTTCATTATCAGGCTCTTCGTATTTTTCCAGCTCTGTTTCTTCAAGCACAATGACCTCTTCTGTTTCAACACCATATTCTGATGCAATGAGTTCGATTGTGTCTTTATCAAGCTCTTGGTTAATGGTTGCCATTACGCCAAGAAGCATCAGCTTTTTAATGATTTCTGAAGGCTCTTTGCCAAGCTCTTCAGCAAGTGCGCCAACTGTTAAAGTGCCAGAGAATGTAATTTTCTCAGGAAGCTCTTTTTTCGGCTTTACAGGCTTTTGCTGATGTTGGTTTTTATTATTGTTGTTGTTGCGTTTATTTTTTTTGTTGTTGTTATTCTTCTTGTTTTTGTTAAATTGATTATTCTGCACGTCATTCTTCTTTCCGTCTCGAATTTTATTTGGTTGATTTCCAGCTGATTGCTGATTAACCCCTTGTGGCTGTTTGTTTTTGTTCGTTTCTGCTGGCTTTTGAGATTTAGCAGCTGCGCCGCCTTTTTTATATTTGGCATCTAGCTTTTTAATGGCCTTTTCTTCAAGCATGGCCATGTGATTATTCACTTCTAAATCCATGTTCTTCAGTGCGGTCAAAATTTCCTTACTTGAAACATTTAACGCTTTTGCATATTCGTATACTCTCATTTTAGCCATTCGTTCACCCCCAAAAATATTAATCGAGCAAGCTGATCAGCTTATTCGCAAAACCTTGGTCAGTGACGGCGACAACGACACGGGCTTCTTTACCGATAGAGCGTCCAAGAACCGCGCGACTCTCGACTTTTTTATAAGGGACTTTATAATAATTGCACTTGTCAGTTACTTTTTTTGCTGTGTTAGATGATGCATCCTCTGTAAGCAGGACAAGCTTTGCACGCGCATTCCTGATTTCTTTTATTACCAAGTCTTCGCCTGACACGACCTTACGAGCTCGATTGGCCAGACCCAGCAAGGGAAACCATTCCATTCCAGACATTTTATTTTTTCACCTTTTCCGCCAGTTCCAGCAATTCATCGAAAATCTGGTCATCGATTTGTGATTGAAATTGATTTTGCAAAGTGTTTTTCTTTTTTGCTGCTAAGATGCACTCTTTATCCAGCGTTAAATAAGCACCCCGCCCATTCTTTTTTCCGGTCGGGTCTACTGAGATTTCGCCTTCTTTCGACCGTACAACTCGGATCAGTTCCTTTTTAGGCTTCATTTCACCAGTCACTACACATTTGCGTAATGGGATCTTTTTGTGTTTATTCACCTAAAGTCACCTCTTATTCATCCGATTCAGCAGTTTCAGGCTCCGTAAAGAGCGGCTCATCATCTTCTTCAAGTTCTCTCGGATAGATTCCAAGTTCTCTTGCGTCCGTTTCGCTCTTAATATCAATCTTCCAGCCTGTCAGTTTAGCAGCTAAGCGTGCGTTTTGTCCTCTTTTGCCAATTGCCAGAGACAGCTGGTAATCAGGAACAATAACAGTTGTCGCTTTTTCTTCTTCATTAACAATGACATCAAGCACTTTGGAAGGACTGAGCGCATTCGCGACAAATTCTACAGGATCACTGGACCAGTTGACAATGTCAATTTTTTCACCTTTTAATTCATTGACGATTGCTTGCACACGCTGGCCTTTAGGCCCTACGCATGAACCGACAGGATCAACGTCAGGATCATCTGTGCGAACAGAAATTTTTGAACGGTCGCCGGCTTCTCTGGCAACAGATTTTAGCTCGACAGTTCCATCATAAATTTCAGGCACTTCAATTTCAAACAAACGCTTTAACAGGCCTGGATGTGTTCTTGACACATAAATCTGCGGGCCCTTCGTTGTTTTTTCTACTTTTGTGATATATACCTTAATGCGGTCATGGGGCTTGTAGCTTTCATTCGGCATTTGCTCATTAACCGGCAGCAAGGCTTCTATTTTGCCTAAAGACACGTAGATAAATTTATTGTCCAGACGCTGGACGATCCCTGTCATGATGTCTTCTTCACGGTCGATAAATTCAGAATAGATCACACCGCGCTCAGCTTCGCGCACACGCTGTGTGACGACCTGCTTCGCTGTTTGAGCAGCTATGCGCCCGAAATCCTTAGGTGTAACTTCGATTTCGACGACATCGCCGACCATATATTCCGGATGGATGCCCTGTGCCTCTTCAATTGAGATCTCTAATCTCTGGTCGTATACTTCGTCAACGACATCTTTTCTTGCAAATACACGGATGGAGCCAGTTTCACGGTTTAGATCCACCCGTACATTTTGCGCTTGATTAAAATTCCGCTTATAAGCAGAAATTAACGCAGCTTCGATTGCTTCGATGATAATTTCTTTA
>NZ_JAVAXX010000222.1:0-10862 GCF_042709275.1 Bacillus sp. LR_5
TAGAAAGGGCTATTTCATTAAAGCGTTTTCATTTTATCCAAAGCTTTTCAATTTCCTCGAGCGATTTGTTCTTCGTTTCTGGACAGATCGTAACGACAAACAGGAAACAAAGGATGTTAATCACCGCAAAGATCCAAAATGTATAGGCGAGCCCGAAAGAATCGATCATCATTGGCACAAACTGTCCAATCGCCCAGTTTGCTCCCCATAAAAAGATGGTCGCAATGCCCGCGGCCCGCGCACGCAGATGGTTCGGAAAGATTTCAGAAATCATAATCCATGTGATCGGTCCGACCGAGACACAGAAAGCAGCGACAAAACCTAATATAAGGACGATCATCATGATCCCGCTTGTTAACTCAAAGTAAAACGACGTCCCGATTAAAATCATAAAAATAGCCATAAAAGCAGAACCGATGGACATCAGTTTTTTTCGTCCGACTTTATCAATCAGCAACACCGCAATAACGGTAAAGATGACTTCTACAACACCGACGATACAAGTTGTCACAAATCCGGCGTTTTGCCCGAATCCCATCATTTTAAAGATTTCCGGCCCGTAGTAAGTAATGGCGTTCATGCCGATGACTTGGTTAAAGAGCGCCAGCAGGATTCCAATGACAAGCGCCTTTCTGAGCCCCGGCTTAAACAGCTGGGAGAGCGACCCCATTTGTTCTATTTTTAAAGAGTTCTCAATGTTCTTTAATTCTTCTTTTGCAACAGTTTCTCCATTAATACGTGTCAGGATCTTTAAAGCTTCATTTGTTTTGCCCGCTTTCGCCAGCCATCTCGGACTTTCCGGGACGACGAGCAGGACAAGGAAAAAGATGACGGACGGCACCATTCCATAAGCAAGCATCCATCTCCAGCCGGTGTGCACGCCCCATTCGTATGTTCCGGACCGCTGCACAGCTAGATTAATAAAGTATGTAGCGGAAATACCCAGTATCGTAAAGAGCTGATATAAGGAAGATAAACTTCCGCGTATGGCGGGCGGTGCCGCTTCTGTAATATACGTAACAGAGAGCGATGAGCCCATCCCGATTCCCAGCCCCCCGATAATCCTTGCAATGATTAAGGTGGACACGTCTTGAGAAAGCGCTGAAACGATTGCTGATATCGCAAATAACAAAGCGGCTGTCATTAAAATTTTTCTCCGGCCGAATCTGTCACTTAAAAAGCCGGATATCCCGACGCCCACAACTCCTCCAATCATAATGCTTGAAATGACAAGTCCCTCCATAAACGGACTCAGGCTGTATAAATCTTTCAGAAAACCGATGGCGCCAGAAATCACTGCCGTGTCATAGCCATACAATAAGCCGCCAAGCCCCGCCGCACATGAGATCAAAATGACAAATCCCATTGAATGGCTTCGTGTTACAGGAACATTTGGTTCTAATTGAGTTGGAGTATTCTTCATTTCCCTGCCCTCCCGAATGTTGAGTAAAGCGTTTTCATTCAAAACTTAAATTGTACGTACTTATATTAAAATTTAACGAAAATTACATTTAATTAGTACGTACAAATATAGAATAATCTTGTTTGCATTTTCTGTCAATGTTTTCTTACAAAGAACGCTGTGATATACTGAAATTTGTCCGTATACATTTTGGAGGAATGGATATGTTACCAAAATACGCGCAAGTAAAAGAAGAAATCAGTTCTTGGATTAATCAAGGCAAAATACTGCCCGATCAAAAAATCCCTACCGAAAACGAATTAATGCAGCAATTCGGCGTCAGCCGGCATACCATCCGCAAAGCGATCGGAGACCTCGTATCACAAGGTCTGCTGTACAGCGTGCAAGGCGGAGGCACCTTTGTCGCTTCACGCTCTGCTAAGTCAGCGCTGCATTCCAATAAAACGATCGGTGTTTTGACAACCTACATATCAGACTATATTTTCCCGAGCATCATCAGAGGAATCGAGTCCTATTTAAGCGAGCAGGGGTATTCTATGCTTTTGACAAGCACAAACAACAACCCGGACAACGAAAGAAGAGGCTTAGAAAACCTGCTGTCCCAGCATATTGACGGACTCATCGTAGAACCGACAAAAAGCGCCCTTCAAACCCCAAACATCGGCTATTATCTGAACTTGGAGAAAAACGGCATTCCTTTTGCGATGATTAACGCGTCATATGCCGAGCTTGCCGCGCCAAGTTTTACCTTGGATGATGTGAAAGGCGGGATGATGGCGGCGGAGCATTTGCTTTCTCTCGGCCACACGCATATGATGGGTATTTTTAAAGCTGATGACACACAAGGCGTGAAACGGATGAACGGATTTATACAGGCGCACCGGGAGCGTGAGTTGTTTCCTTCTCCGGATATGATCGTGACATTTACAACGGAAGAAAAAGAATCAAAACTTCTGGAGAAAGTAAAAGCCACACTGGAGAAAAACAGCAAGCACATGCCGACAGCCATTCTTTGTTATAACGATGAAATTGCGCTGAAGGTGATTGATATGCTGAGGGAGATGGATCTTAAAGTGCCGGAAGATATGTCTATCGTCGGGTATGATGATTCACATTTCGCCCAAATCTCAGAAGTGAAACTAACCTCTGTCAAACATCCGAAATCAGTGCTTGGAAAAGCAGCCGCCAAATATGTCATTGACTGCTTAGAGCATAAAAAGCCGAAGCAAGAGGATGTCATATTTGAGCCTGAGTTGATCATTCGCCAGTCCGCACGAAAACTGAATGAATAAAAAAAGCAATGTATGGGTCTCCCCGCTACATTGCTTTTTTTATAGCTGTTATCTGTTTTTCCAAACGTCAGCGATGATTTCAAACGAACGCATTCTGTCTGCGTGTTCAAAGGTTTCTGAGTTAACCATAATTTCGTCAGCCTGTGTCGTTTTGACGAAATCTTCAAGCTTCGCCTTCACTTCTTCCGGACCTCCGACAATCGTGGAGCTCAGCTGCTCATTGACCATCGCTTTTTCATACGGGCTCCAGATTTGGTCCATATCCTCAACAGGCGGTTTAAGCTGGTTCGGCGTACCGCGGACAAGATCAAGAAACCTTTGATAATGCGAAGTCGCAAGGTGCTGCGCTTTCTCGTTTGTATCTGCCGCGATAATGGTGACACCGACCATCGCATACGGTTCGTCGAGCACGTCTGACGGCGTGAAGGAATTGCGGTACAGCTCCAATGCAGGAACCGTATTCGCCGGTGAGAAATGAGCGGCAAAGGCAAACGGAAGACCTAGTTCACCTGCCAGACGGGCGCTGAAGCCGCTTGAGCCCAGCAGCCAAATCGGCACATCTATGCCCTCTCCGGGAATGGCGCGAACTTGATTGCGCACATTTCCTGACGGTTTAAAATAATTGCGCAGTTCCTCTAATTGTTCTGGAAAATCCTCCCCGCTGCTGATGTTTCTGCGGAGCGCTCTGGCTGTCAATTGGTCTGTTCCCGGCGCACGTCCAAGCCCCAGATCAATCCGCCCGGGATACAGTGTTTCCAGTGTGCCGAATTGTTCAGCAATGACTAATGAAGAGTGGTTCGGGAGCATAATGCCGCCGGAACCGACGCGGATTTTCTTCGTGCCTCCGGCAATATGGCCAATCAAAACTGCAGTGGCGGAGCTTGCAACACCTTCTATATTATGATGTTCAGCAAGCCAGTAACGGTGATAGCCCCATTCCTCTGCCCGGCGCGCCAAGTCCATGCTGTTTCGGAATGATTCTGCAATCGTTCCTCCCTGAACAACCGGAGATAAATTCAAGACAGAAAGCAAGGTATCTTTGCGTTGGTTGTTAGACATATTGTTCTCCTTTGCAAATGTGTTATCAGTAAACAGCCCAAAGCTGTCAGGTCATGATTGAAAGAACTTCTATCACACCATAACACAACTGCATTCAGGAATAAAAGAATTTGATTCGATGAAATTCGAACAATAAAAAACGAACGGTTTGGAACATTATTCTGCTCCAAACAGCTCCTTAGCCATCTCAATAAAGAGCTTAGCTGCCAGAGAAGCCTCCTTTAGCGACGGAACAGCAAGCTGCACATCACGGTATACCTGCGGGTCCAATTCCCGGATCACCACATGCTCCGGCAGCGGCATCCCCGACATGGACATTTCTGATAAAATGGCCAGACCCAGGCCTTCTCTGATCATACTGATCGAGGTGTTGATGTTATAGACCGTGAAAGCTGGGTGCAGCGTAGCGCCCGCCTGCCTGAACATATCGACAAATGGTGATTCATAGCCTCCGTCACAGACGATCATCGGTTCATGGTCAAGATCTTTCAGCGTAATGGCCGAATGACTGGCAAGCGGGTGATCGTCCCTGAGCACGACAGCCATTTTGTCTTTTTTCAAATGAATGTACTCCATCTCCTCTGTTGGATACAGAAGAATCCCAACATCTATCATCCGCGTATGAAGCCACTCCTTGACTTCATTTACAGTTCCCTCGTGCAGCACAAGCTCAAGTTTCGGATATTTTTGTTTAAATTCACTGATCAGCTTCGGCATAAAATAAGCCGAGGCAGTTGAGAATGTGCCGATATGGATCGTTCCCAGTTCAAGCCCTTTTTCCGCTGCTGCTACCTGCTCAACTTTTTCAATGCCTTTTAAGACTTCTCTAATGTGTACTAAGATCTGTTTTCCCGTATCTGTCAGCATCAGGCCATTGCGGCGGTCACGAATGATCAGCTTTACATCAAGCTCAGCTTCGATCGCAGAAATCGCATGGCTGACAGCCGGCTGTGTCATGTTCAGCGCCTGACCCGCTTTTGTAAAGCTTCCCGTTTCAGCTATTTTCACAAAAACCTTTAATTGTGTAATGGTCATAACAATTTACTTATGCTCCTTATAAAAAAGATTCATTTTATTTATCTTATGTTCTACCGTATCATATGATGGAAAAGTTCTACAAGGAGTGAATAAACAATGAAGCAGCTCTCAAAAACGCGGACAGCTCTCCTGCTCGCATTTCTCGTCATCATGTGGGGCGTCAATTGGCCGCTGTCCAAAGCCGCGCTCGCCTATTCTCCGCCATTATTGTTCGCGGGCATCCGAACGCTGATCGGCGGGCTTTTATTAGTCATTGTCGCACTGCCGCGTATTCATAAATTACGCTTAAAAGAAACGTGGCCGATTTATCTTGTTTCTGCTCTTTTAAATATTACGTTATTCTACGGCCTGCAAACGATCGGGCTGAATTATCTTCCGGCCGGCCTGTTTTCTGCAATCGTCTTCTTCCAGCCTGTTCTGATGGGTGTATTTTCTTGGCTGTGGCTCGGCGAATCCATGTTTGTAATGAAAGTGATCGGACTCATCCTCGGTTTTGCGGGAGTAGCCGTCATTAGTGCTGCGGGCTTTGGCGGGCATATTTCTGTCATTGGGGTTCTGCTGGCTCTCGGCTCCGCAGTCTGCTGGGCGCTCGGGACGGTATATATGAAAAAAACAGGCAGCCGCGTCGATTCCATCTGGATGGTCGCTCTGCAGCTGACGATCGGAAGCGTGTTTCTGCTTATATCCGGCTTTTGGACAGAAAGCTTTTCGGCGATCCAATGGACAGCTCCGTTTATCACGAGCCTGCTGTTCATCTCCGTATTCGTTATCGCGCTCGGCTGGCTTGTCTTTTTTACGCTTGTCGGTTCAGGAGAAGCAAGCAAGGTCGCATCTTATACTTTTTTGATTCCGCTCATATCAATCGTGGCCAGCTCCATTTTCCTGCATGAACCGCTCACCCTTAGCCTCTTGGCAGGGCTGATGCTGATTGTCACGAGCATCTGTCTCGTGAATACAAAATCAAAAGCGCAGAAAGCTGCGGCGATTGGTATAAACGAGAAAGCTGCACAATAATAAAAACCCTCTTGCCGGATGCGGCAAGAGGGTTTCTTATTTACTGATGCTTGCGTCCTTTGACCAAATATGCAACTGTAATCAAAAGGTAGATCGCCGCAGTAATGCCGGTAATGACAATTGATGTTGTCATGATGACCCCGATTAGAATGGCGAGTAATGCCACAATCGCAAACCATGTCGTGTACGGGAACCATTTTACATAATAGGCCGGTGTTTCCGTTTGCTGTTTTCTCGATTTTAAATGAGCGAATCCGATGATCAGCCAAATGAATAAAACGGTATATCCCAATGATCCCATTAAATAATTAAATGTTTGGCTTCCTGCGAACAGAGAAATCAATACGCCAATATAGAGAGAAGAAGTGCACATCAGAATCGCAAACATCGGTACGTTTTTCGATGAAAGCTTCGAGAAGACCTTTGGAAGCCTTCCGTCACTTGCCTGTGTATACAAAATGCGTGATGATCCGTATAAACCTGAATTCATAGAAGAAATGATCGCCAGCAGGATGACTGCATTCATGATATGATCCGCGCCCGGAATGCCTACCATTTTAAAGACCATCACGAAAGGACTTTCCGGAACGGAATTGACTTGGTTCCATGGAATCAGGCTGACGATGATGAAAAACGGCAGCAGGTAAAACGCGACAATCCGTGTCAGTGTGCTGCGGACAGCTTTCGGGACAACCTTTTCCGGATTTTTTGTCTCTGCAAGCGTTACACCGATAATTTCTGTACCGCCGTAAGAGTAGATGACGACAAGCATCGCCGTGATCAGCCCTGTGCCGCCGTGCGGGAAAAATCCGCCGTGGTCTGTCAGGTTGGAAAATCCGGATGCTGTATGATCACCGAATGATACAAATAAGAGCAGCAATCCCAGAATAATAAAGATAATAATAACGGTAATCTTGATCATTGCCAGCCAATATTCAGTTTCGGCGAAGATTTTAACAGAAAGCAAGTTTATAATCGTGACGATAAGAGAAATTCCTAATGCCAACACCCAGATCGGGCAGCCCGGCAGCCAATATTGAATGAAAATCGCAGCTACAACAGCTTCAGCCGCAATGTTAAGCACCCACATTTTCCAGTAGATCCAGTCCAAAAAGTAAGCGGCGTAATTTCCCAATACCTGCTGGACAAGATCACGGAAGGTTCTGGCGTTACGGTTTCGAACAGCCATTTCCGCCAGCCCCTGCATAATAAACAGCAAAATAATCCCGCCGAGCAGATATGCGATAATGACAGATGGCCCTGCCACATCGATCGCTGAGCTGCTCCCCTTAAATAAACCTGCGCCGATTGCTCCGCCCAGCGCCATCATCATAATATGGCGGGACGTCATCGTGCGTTTTAACGTTTGATTGTCGTTTTTCATCCTCTTCTACCTCTCCTTCTCGTTTTCAAAAACAAAAAAGCCCGCCGTCTCCTACCTAATCTAATAGATAAAGAGACGACGAGCCTTCGGCTGACCGCGGTACCACTCTTGTTGATTCTTCATGAAGAATCCTGCTTTTGACCTGTAACGAAGGTTAGCCGTTAAAACATAGGGAATATTCAATCTATTCCGTTCCGTCTTACCACTCCCGGGCGAGTTCAAAGAAGAATCAGGCTGCGTCGCACCACCCCGCAGCTCTCTGTTCTGATCACTTTCTTTTACTGCTCCCAATCTATGTGTTTTAGTTTTCTGAAAAACTCAAATTTTATGATCTGAATATATTAACATAATATACGTGCTTCTCTTTTAACTGTCAATAACTTCAGAGAAAAAAGAAACTGTTATTTTGTCCCTTTTCGAATGGCTTTCCAAAAGGATTCTGACTCGTTTCCTAATGCGTAAACTGAAACACCTGCTATTTTATATTGCTTTGCCAGATGGCTTTTCGTTTGAACGGTTTTTTCGTTTTCATACCACACGACATGTTTATGCTTCTTTTTGTCAACATAAGAAAACGTCATCGAGCCTGATTTTTTGTTGAATGCCGGCTTTGCTTTTTGTTTTTTGATGAGGGATTTGAGCTCATTCCATTCCCTTATTGTGCTGGCACTTCCGTCTTTTACATCCCAGTCATAGCCGTACGCAGGGATTCCCATGATGACTTTATTGGCTTTGATCTTTTTGACTGAAAACTGCAGAGAGCTTTTGATCCAGTTTGTGCTTGCCACTGACCCCGGCTCACCCCAAATGCCGTGTTCGTCGTAGGTCATGACTTGTACGAAGTCGGCATATTTGCCGATTTTCGCATAATCATACGGCCAGCTCCAGTCATCATTTTTATCATCGGCGCTTTTGGCCGGAACGGATACCATTGTTTTAATATGTTTCTTATTCAAAGCCTGTGAGACATATTGAATGAAGTTTGAGTATGCAGCGCGGTCTTCTGGATTTACTGCTTCAAAATCGATATTGATTCCGTAATATGAGTGCTTTTTGGCCAGTGTTATTAACTGATCTGTGAATTGTTTTTTCGCTGTTTTATTACTCATGACCCGACTCGCTAAATCTCCGTCAAAATCATAAATGGCATCATTATAGTTTGAAATGACAGCCCATGTCTTGATTTTTTTCTTTTTCGCATATGTCAGCTGCTTAGTTGGGGCATCGCCAATGATTTGTCCGTTTTTTTCAAACGCATATGTATCGGTTGCGATGGCATTCATGTATGTATGATATTTCGTAAGAGAATTGTATGAAGCCGTATCCCCAGTCGTGTAGCCTACTGTCATTCCGGCTGCCTTCGCTTCTGTTTTTGTATACATAAACAGAACAATCGCAATCGCCAGTGAAACCGCTATGATCAGCCATTTTTTCATCGCATTTCCTCCTGTATCAAGTCATACTCTTCTCATCGGCCAAAAAATTGGAAGTTGAAGTTTTTTCAAGCAAAAAGCCCGGCATATGCCTGCCGGGCTTCCTGAGTTCAGCGGTCAGAGACGAGAATATATGCTGCCTTTACTGGTCCGTGCACCCCCACAACTAAATCCATTTCAATGTCGGCTGAGTTACTCGGTCCGGTAATGTAGTTGATACATGAAGGAACAGTGACACCGTTCGCAATGTTTTGGCGGATGATATCACTGGCTTGTGTCATTCTCGGTACAATGCTTGATTTCGGCACGATCGCAATATAAGTCGTCGGCAAAAGGCTGACAGAGCGGCCGATGTCTTTTGAGGAGAAGAGGACAACCGTCCCCGACTCAGCCAATGTAATTTCGCTGAATGTAATCCCTACATTGGCTTGCTCCGCTTTTTTGATATTTTCCTCGCCTTTGTCAGCATCCCACTCCCAGACCGGCGTTCCTTCACTCGGCCAGTCCTTGGTGAGCAGGCTTTTCAGTCCGTATTCTTCAAAGCGGGGGTCCTTCGGAATGATGACAGGGCCTCCGGAAAAGCGGCTGACTTGCTCGCGCAGGGCATCGTAAAGGCCGGTTGAATCCGTTTCAATCAGCTCTGTATGGATTTTGACACAATGGTTTTTGAGCACTGTGACTAAGTCATCCGCTGAATAACCTTCAAGTGTTTTATATTGCGGCTGATGCGCCCATTCAGGGACTGCCACGCCTCCTGTTCTTCTTTCACGGCCCAGGCTGGATGCGATTCGATTTAAAAAGCTCTCTTGATTCTGAATGGTTCCCTTCGTCATCACTGCTCCTCCTTCGTGCGTTCACTTGTTTCTCTGTCCGCAAACCAGTCTCTGAATCTCGATTTATGCGGTGCCGGGAAGTCGCGGATCTGGGTCCAATTTTTAAGCGGGCCGGGCCCTTTCGAAATTTTTTCGTCCTCTGTAAAAGGCGTCATGGCGGCCGGCGCCCATTTTGAGCCCATTTTGTAAAGCGATAAGGAGGATGCGCCAAGTCCGAATGCTTTCATTGCAAGCTTTTCACTGATCGGCGCTCTGCCTTCTTTTTCGACGATATTCTGACGATGCTTGAGTAGCAGCTCATGAAGCGGGATTTTGACCGGGCAGGCTTCTGAACAAGCAGCGCACAGTGAAGACGCGTACGGCAGCTCCTTATAATCGTCATAACCGCCGAGCAACGGCGATAAAACCGCTCCGATCGGTCCCGAGTAGATTGAGCCGTATGAATGTCCGCCGACATGGCGGTACACAGGACAGACATTGATACAGGCGGCACAGCGGATACATTGCAGCACAGACTGGAATTCCGTTCCAAGGATATTGGATCGTCCATTGTCAACGATGACAAGATGGAATTCTTCCGGACCGTCCACTTCACCTTCCAGCTTCGGACCCGTCAAAGCTGTAATATAACTTGTCAGCCGCTGTCCGACAGCACTTCTTGTCAGCATGCTGACAAGCACTTCAAATTCAGAAAATGACGGGACAATCCGCTCCATTCCCATGACGGTAATTTGTGTTGTCGGCAAGGTGCTCACAAGCCGTCCATTTCCTTCATTGGTCACAAGGCTGACAGAACCCGTGTCAGCGATGGCGAAGTTACAGCCGGTAATGCCGATATCCGCTTCCAGAAACTTTTTCCGGAGAATGGCGCGCGCATGCATCACCAGCTCTTCCGGTTTTTCTGTATGTTGATAGTCCAGCCTTTCTTTAAACACATCGCGTATCTGCTCTTTATTTTTATGAAGGGCGGGCGCTACGATATGTGACGGCGGATCGTGATCATCGATCTGCAAAATATACTCGCCGAGATCGGTTTCTACGACTTCACAGCCTTCCTTCTCCAGCACCTCATTCAGATTGATTTCCTCTGTGACCATTGATTTAGATTTCACAATTTTCTTCCCGTTCTTCTTTTGAATGACATCACGAATATAAGAAGACGCCTCTTCCGCTGTTTCCGCGAAATAGACATGTCCGCCTCTTTTCGCCACATTTTCGGCAAGCTGTCCGAGATAGAAATCAAGGTTTTCAAGGACATGCTGCCTGATTTCCTCTGATAATGAGCGCCACTCCTCCCAGTTTCCCAGTTCTTCTGCTGCCTCTAGGCGCCGCGTCCGCAGACGCTCCTGTGCACCTGAAACAGCGCCTCTCATAAATTCATTATCA
>NZ_JAVAXX010000223.1:0-10788 GCF_042709275.1 Bacillus sp. LR_5
ACACTTAAAGGGCAAGCAGACTCACGACATTGTCAAACAAGGACTTAAGATGCTTTGCCAGCTAGATCATAGAGGAGGGCAAGGCAGTGATCCGGATACAGGAGACGGAGCCGGCTTACTGGTTCAAATCCCTGATGCTTTCTTTAGAAAAGAGTGCAAAGACATCAATCTGCCAGAAAAAGAACGTTACGGGGTAGGAATGGTCTTTTTCTCACAGAAAGAAGATGAAAGAAAAAAAATTGAAAAGCAAATCAATGCACTAATTGAACAAGAAGGCCAAGTCGTTCTTGGATGGAGAACTGTACCTGTAAATGTCGGAAAAATCGGAACAGTGGCGCAAAAAAGCTGTCCGTTTGTCCGTCAGGTATTTATCGGCGCAAGTTCTGATCTAAAGGACAATTTATCTTTTGAACGAAAATTGTATGTCATTCGTAAACAGGCTGAAAATTGGGGAGTAACGGAAGGTCTTGATTTTTATTTTGCCAGTCTTTCAAGCCAGACCATTGTTTACAAAGGCCTTTTAACACCTGAACAGGTTGATGCATTTTATTCTGATCTGCAAGACGAAGCATTCGTTTCTGCTTTTGCGCTTGTTCATTCACGCTTCAGTACCAATACATTCCCTACATGGGAAAGAGCGCATCCTAACCGCTATTTGGTTCACAACGGTGAAATTAACACCCTTCGCGGAAATATCAACTGGATGAGAGCACGTGAGCAGCAATTTGTTTCTGAAAGCTTCGGTGAGGACTTAAACAAGATTTTGCCGATTCTCAATGCTGATGGCAGTGACTCTTCCATTTTGGATAACGCATTTGAGTTTTTTGTGATGGCTGGACGCAAACCGGCACATACGGCAATGATGCTCATTCCAGAGCCTTGGACGGAAAATACGCATATGTCCAAGGAAAAAAGGGCGTTCTACGAGTACCATAGCTCCCTGATGGAGCCTTGGGACGGACCGACAGCTATTTCATTTACTGACGGTAAACAAATCGGGGCGATCCTTGACCGGAACGGTCTCCGTCCGGCCCGTTATTATGTCACAAAAGATGATTATATTATTTTCTCATCTGAAGTAGGCGTTATTGAAGTTGAACAGGAGAACGTTTTATATAAAAACCGCCTTGAGCCTGGGAAAATGCTTTTAATCGACCTGGAAGAAGGCCGTATTATCTCCGATGAGGAAGTCAAAACACAAATTGCAACTGAGTATCCGTACCAAAAATGGCTTGAAGAAGAGCTTGTACAAGTAAATCCTGATCCGGAGTCAAGAGAAGAAGAACAATTTAGTGATCTTCTTACTCGCCAGAAGGCATTCGGATACACATATGAGGATATCCAAAAGTATCTAATTCCTGTTATTAAAGAAGGCAAAGATCCCCTTGGTTCAATGGGGAATGACGCTCCGCTTGCTGTACTTTCTGACCGAGCGCAATCGCTGTTTAACTACTTTAAACAGCTGTTTGCACAAGTAACGAACCCGCCAATCGACGCGATTCGTGAGCAGCTTGTCACTTCAACGATGACTTGGCTCGGTGCGGAAGGCGATCTTCTTCATCCAAGTGAACGAAATGTTCGCCGGATTAAACTGTATACACCTGTTTTATCCAATGAACAGTTTTACGCATTGAAAACGATTGTTCATCCTGATTTAAAAAGCCAAAAAATTGATGTGCTGTTTTCAGAGGATCTTGAACGCGGTTTAAAGGACATGTTCACACAGGCAGAGAAAGCCATCAGCCAAGGCGTAAGTTTGTTAATTTTATCAGACAAAAAGATGAACGAACGACTGACACCAATTCCGCCGCTTCTGGCAGTAAGCGCGCTGCACCAGCACTTAATCCGCAAAGGGCTGCGTACGAAGGTCAGCATTATTGTGGAATCGGGAGAAGCACGTGAAGTGCATCACTTTGCAGCGTTAATCGGTTATGGCGCAGATGCGATTAACCCTTATCTCGCTTATGCGACCTACAAGCAGGAAATTGATGAAGGCCGTTTGGATATCAGCTATGAAGAAGCGGTCAGCAAATATGGAAAAAGCATTACTGAGGGCGTCGTAAAAGTGATGTCCAAGATGGGAATTTCAACTGTGCAAAGCTACAGAGGCGCCCAAATCTTTGAAGCGGTAGGAATCAGCCGCGATGTGATCGACCGCTATTTCACAGGTACGGCATCACAGCTAGGCGGCATCGATTTACAAACAATTGCAGAAGAGGCACAGCGCCGCCACCGGGAAGCGTATCAGGATGATTACAGCAAAACGCTTGAACCGGGAAGTGACTTCCAATGGAGAAATGGCGGAGAGCATCATGCGTTTAATCCGAAAACGATTCATACTTTGCAATGGGCGTGCCGCAGAAATGATTACAATCTGTTTAAACAGTATACAAAAGCGGCTGATGAAGAACGCATCGGATTTTTGCGGAACTTGTTCGCATTTGACGGAAACCGCAAGCCTTTGAAGTTGGAGGAGGTTGAATCCGCTGAATCGATTGTCAAACGTTTTAAAACGGGTGCGATGTCATTCGGGTCCTTGAGTAAGGAAGCGCACGAAGCTTTAGCAATCGCAATGAACCGTCTTGGAGGAAAAAGCAACAGCGGTGAAGGCGGAGAAGATCCCAAACGCTTTGTTCCAGATGAGAACGGCGATGATAGAAGAAGTGCGATCAAACAAATTGCATCCGGACGGTTTGGTGTCAAAAGCCATTACCTCGTCAATGCTGATGAACTGCAGATTAAAATGGCTCAAGGTGCTAAGCCGGGTGAAGGCGGGCAGCTTCCTGGCAACAAGGTATATCCATGGGTTGCCGATGTCCGCGGGTCAACGCCAGGTGTCGGATTAATCTCACCTCCGCCACACCATGACATTTATTCGATTGAGGATTTAGCCCAGCTGATCCACGATTTGAAAAATGCCAACCGTGACGCAAGAATCAGCGTAAAGCTGGTGTCAAAAGCAGGTGTAGGAACAATCGCTGCAGGTGTTGCCAAAGCGACTGCAGATGTCATTGTGATCAGCGGCTATGACGGAGGTACAGGCGCTTCTCCGAAAACCAGTATTAAACATACAGGGCTTCCGTGGGAGCTTGGCCTTGCAGAAGCACATCAAACACTAATGCTGAACGGACTTCGTGACCGTGTTGTATTAGAAACAGATGGAAAGCTTATGACGGGCCGCGACGTTGTGATGGCTGCCTTGCTCGGCGCCGAAGAATTTGGTTTTGCAACAGCTCCGTTAGTTGTACTCGGTTGTGTCATGATGCGTGCCTGCCATTTGGATACATGCCCTGTCGGTGTAGCGACACAAAATCCAGAGCTTCGCAAAAAGTTCATGGGAGATCCTGACCATATTGTGAACTATATGCTGTTCATTGCCGAAGAAGTTCGTGAGTACATGGCTGCGTTAGGCTTCAAGACATTTGATGAAATGATCGGCCGCACTGATGTACTTCATGTAAGTGAACGGGCGAAGGGGCACTGGAAAGCAGGCCAGCTTGATTTGTCTACCCTTCTTTATCAGCCTGAAGGGGTGCGGACATTCCAAGCTCCGCAAAATCATAAAATTGATCAATCGCTTGATATCACAACAATTCTCCCGGCTGTACAAGAAGCCATCGAATCTGGAAAAGAAGCTGATATTTCGATTGAAATCAATAATACAAATCGTGTAGCCGGAACGATAACCGGCAGTGAAATCTCAAAGCGTTACGGAGAAGAAGGTCTTCCTGAAGATACAATCAAGCTGCACTTTACCGGATCAGCCGGCCAAAGCTTTGGAGCTTTCGTTCCTAAAGGGATGACGCTTTATTTGGACGGAGACTCAAATGATTACGTCGGAAAAGGGCTTTCTGGCGGAAAAATCATCGTCAAGTCACCAGAAGGATTCAACTCTGCTTCGGATGACAATGTCATTATCGGCAACGTGGCTTTTTACGGCGCGACAAGCGGAGAAGCATATATTAACGGACGTGCTGGTGAACGCTTTGCCGTTCGAAACAGCGGTGTGAATGTAGTTGTAGAAGGTATTGGCGACCACGGCTGTGAATACATGACTGGCGGCAGCGTTGTCGTTCTCGGTGATGTAGGCAAAAACTTTGCGGCAGGTATGTCCGGCGGAATCGCTTATGTACTGGCCGAAGATGTCAAAGCGTTTAAACGCAAATGCAACCTTGAGATGATTTTATTTGAATCATTAGAGGATGAGAAAGAAATCCAGCAAATCAAAGCAATGCTTGAAAGACATACTGCGTATACAAACAGCCAAAAAGCAGAAGATCTGCTTGATCAATGGGAAGACAGTGTGAAGAAATTCGTCAAAGTCATTCCGAAAAACTATAAACAAATGCTCGCAAGCATCCAAGAGCAAAAAGCTGCAGGTTTATCAGATGAAGAAGCCATCATGTTCGCTTTTGAGGCCAACACGAAGCCAAAGCAGAATACAGCAGCATCGGGACAAAAACAAGCGGTAGTACAGTAAGGAAGGGGAGAGGAACATGGGGAAACCAACTGGATTTATGGAGATCAAACGAGAAAAACCTGCGGAGCGGGACCCTCTCACTCGCTTAAAGGATTGGAAAGAATATTCTGCTCCTTTTTCAGAAGAAGCATCGAAACGGCAAGGGGCGCGGTGCATGGATTGCGGTACACCGTTTTGCCAGATCGGTGCGGACATTAACGGATTTACATCCGGATGTCCGATTTACAACTTAATTCCTGAATGGAACGATCTTGTCTACCGGGGCAGATGGAAGGAAGCATTGGAACGTCTGTTGAAAACAAACAACTTTCCTGAATTCACAGGGCGGGTATGCCCCGCTCCTTGTGAAGGATCATGCACTTTAGCGATTTCAGATCCGGCCGTATCAATTAAAAACATCGAGCGGACCATTATCGATAAAGGATTTGAGAATGGCTGGATTCAACCTAGAATTCCAAAAAAACGAACAGGCAAAAAAGTCGCCATCGTCGGGTCGGGCCCAGCCGGACTGGCGAGTGCTGACCAGCTGAATCAAGCAGGGCATTCTGTCACTGTTTTTGAGCGCTCAGACAGAGCGGGCGGCCTTTTAACATACGGCATTCCAAACATGAAGCTTGAGAAGGGCATTGTAGAACGCCGAATTAAATTGCTGACGCAAGAGGGAATTGATTTTGTCACGAACACAGAAATCGGTGTTGACATTACAGCTGATGAGCTAAAGGAGCAATTTGATGCTGTGATCTTATGCACAGGCGCTCAAAAACAGCGGGACCTCTTAATTGAAGGACGCGACTCAAAAGGAGTCCATTACGCGATGGACTACCTGACACTTGCAACAAAAAGCTATTTAGATTCTAATTTTAAAGACAAGCAATTCATTGATGCCAAAGGGAAAGATGTCATCGTAATCGGAGGCGGAGATACAGGAGCTGACTGTGTGGCTACTGCTCTGCGTCAAAAAGCCAAAAGCGTGCACCAATTCGGCAAACACCCGAAACTTCCGCCAGCCCGCACGAATGACAATATGTGGCCTGAACAGCCACACGTCTTTACGCTTGAATATGCATACGAGGAAGCAGAAGCAAAATTCGGAAGAGATCCGAGAGAATACTCCATTCAAACGACAAAAATGGTTGCGGATAAAAACGGAAAGCTGAAAGAGCTTCATACCATCCAAATGGAAAAAGTGAAAAATGAGCATGGGAAATACGAGTTCCGCGAGCTGCCTGGAACGGAAAAAGTATGGCCTGCTCAGCTTGTCTTTATCGCTATCGGCTTTGAAGGCACAGAACAGCCGCTGTTGAAACAGTTCGGTGTTGATTCTGTAAATAACAAAATCAGTGCAGCATATGGGGATTATCAAACAAATATCGATGGTGTATTCGCCGCAGGGGATGCAAGAAGAGGCCAAAGCTTAATCGTATGGGCGATTAATGAAGGCCGAGAAGTGGCGCGTGAAGTGGATCGATATTTGATGGGGAGTTCAGTTCTTCCGTAAATAAAGGGGATTATCATATAAGAGAAACCGGTCTGGCTGCCAGCCGGTTTCTTTTTTTATTCCATTACGATCCCGATGTTTCCAAACTGTCTGCCTTCCTGCATTCTTTTATATGCTTCACATGCTTTTTCTAAAGGATATATCCGGTCAATTACAGGCCGCAGCTTATGTTTGTCAATGAAAGCGAGCATAGCTTGAAATTCCTCACCGCTTCCCATCGAGGTTCCCAAAACATTGACCTGAGGAAAGAATAGAGAACGCACCGGAAAACTGAGATTATCCCCTGAGCTTGCCCCAAAGCTGACAATACGGCCATTTGGTTTTACATGGCGGAAGTATTCCGAAAAGAGGGCAGGTCCTATGCTGTCAAGAACAACATCCGCCTTTTTTCCCTGCAACTGCTCATCCCAATTGCTGTAGCTGTCAAATGCGTAATCAGCACCTAATTTCAGCGCCTTTTTTCTTTTCTCCTCACTGCGGGAGGTCACGCTTACTGTTGCCCCAATCGCCTTAGCCATAAATAAAGCGTAGGTTGCCACACTGCTGCCGATGCCGGGTATCAATAGATGCTCGCCTTTTTTTAATTGCCCCTTTGTAAACAGAGCCCGATATGCAGTTAAAGCGGATAAAGGTAAAACGCCCGCTTCTTCCCATGATAAATAAGCAGGTTTTTTGATTGCATTTTGTGAAGGAATGATCACATATTCAGCAAGTGTTCCGTCCGAAGGACCTCCCAGAATCTCAGGTACAGGTGGTACATTCTCTGTCAAATCCCAGTTCAATGTCGGGAAAATGACTACTTCTGTCTGAACAGTAACATTTTTCACGCCTTCACCAATCTCTTCGATGATACCCGCGCCGTCAGAACCCAGTATCATGTGAGGATCTTGTTCAGATTTGTTTTTCATAAGAAACAAGTCACGATGATTCAGGCCTGCAGATTTTAATTTAACCTTTACCTCTCCGTATCCAGGCTTTGTTGATGGAACGTCCTGAACTGATAACCCCAGAAGACCGGCTTTTCCGTTGTGAATTACAGCTTTCATGCTGTCTGCCTCCTCATTGAATTGTATTTTCATATCTTTACATATTTTACATAGCGGTTTTCTTCGAGTAAAATGAACAAATATGATAGCCAATATCACTTTTCATCATAGCAAGCAGGTGAGAGCGCGTGGAAAGCGGAGATTTAAAAATTTTTCAGGCTGTTGCTCGCGAAGGAAGCATAACGAAAGCAGCCCAGATGCTGAATTATGTTCAGTCGAATGTGACAGCCAGAGTGCATAACCTTGAGGAAGATTTGAATATCAGGCTTTTTCATCGAACGAATCGGGGAATGAAGCTGACTGCTGCAGGAGAAAATCTTTTACAATATGCAGATCAAGTATTATCGCTGTTAGACCAAGCTGAAAAATCGACCCGAATGAGCAGGCAACCAAAAGGGCCTTTGCGGATGGGATCACTGGAAACAATGGCGGTAACGCATCTGCCTGAGCATGCAGCATCCTTCCTCAGGCGTTTTCCTGAAGTGGATTTATCAGTGAACACAGCTGATACGCATCATTTGATTCAACAGGTTCTTGATCATAAAGTTGATGGCGCTTTTGTATATGGGCCGGTTGAACACGCTGCAGTTAGACAACTCCATGTCTCCCATGATGAATTAGTTTTGATTTCATCACGAGAAGGGACGGCAGAAGACATGCTTCAGCAGCCGATGCTCTTTTTTGGGGCTGGCTGTTCTCATCGTGACAGGGTCAAAAGATTACTAGAGGAAGCAGGCATACACAATCAAAAAATCATAGAGTTTGGCACATTGGAGGCTATTATAAAAGGTGTTTCCGCCGGGATGGGTACGGCGCTGCTCCCAAAGTCCGCTGTTGACGGCTCCGAGCATCGTACAAATGTATGGATTCATCAGCTGCCACCATCATATCAAGACTTAGAGATCGTCTTTATATACAGGAAAGACTTTTTTATTACGAGTGCGTTTCAGACATTTCTTGATGAGATAAACGAAATGAAAAGATGAAGATAGACGTGCATTAGCAGAATAAAGATTTTGTCAAAGAAGCAGTCATCATTCTGTCATTTTGGATTGCAATCAGGGATACAGAGCATTACCAATGCCTGTTGTTATTAAAGATCTGCATGAAAAAACTGTACTCATTTGAAGCGAGTACAGTTTTTTTATTTATTTGCGTTTTAAATTAATGCCGATCGCCGCTCCGTTTCTGCTTGAATCAGCTACACCTTTAAAGGTGCCGTTTTCATGGTCGATCGATATACTTTGCACGTTTCCGATATCCACCGGACTTGTGCCGAATTTGTGGCCCATGCCGTTTAGCTTGCTGAGGACATCTTTAGGAACTCCGTCTTCGTAACGGTAAGAGCTCATGCTGTTTGTGTAAATTCTCGGCTCTTCAACAGCTGCTTTTAATTCCATACCATATTCAATGTGGTAGAGAATGGTTTGCAAAACGGATGAAATAATTGTGGCCCCGCCAGGAGATCCAACCGTGAGGACAGGCTTGTCATCCTTAAATAAAATCGTCGGGGTCATGCTGCTTAAAGGCCGTTTGTTTGGCTGTACTTCGTTAGCTCCGCCTGGTATCGCATCAAAATCCGTTAATTCATTGTTTAAAATAACACCGTAATCAGGGACCATAATACCCGTTCCGAATAGCTGTTCGATTGTTGTTGTATAAGAAACAACATTTCCCCAACGGTCAGCAACTGTAAAGTGGGTTGTTTGGCCTTCTACTTTGTCTTTCGGCTGTTCAACTTGTTTATAGTTTGCTGATCCTTCTTGGTATTTCCAAGGGTCACCGGCTTTCGGTTTTTTATTCACTTGATCTAGGTTGATTAATTGCTGGCGTTCTTTAATATAATCGGGATGAAGCAGGCCTTTGAGAGGAACATTTACAAATTCGGGATCACCTGCGTAAGACGCACGGTCGGCATATGACAAATGCATCGTTTCAGCAAGCAGCTGATATTTTTCCCATGAGCGGACATCATATTGTGAAAGGTTAAAATCATCAAGGATTTTCAGCATTTGCAATAAGAAAATACCGCCGGAGCTTGGAGGAGGAGTAGTAGCGATTTGATAGCCTTGATAGTCTCCCCAAATCGGTTCATCAATTGTAATGTCGTAATTTTCTAAATCTTTTTCTGTCATTGATCCGCCGAAATCCTGGACAGTGTCAGAAAGCGTCTTGGCGAATTTTCCTTTATAAAAAGCGTCAGTGCCTTTGGAGCGAATAAGCTTAAATGTTTTAGCCAAATCCTTTTGAATAAGGGTATCTCCTTCTTTAAGCGGTTCGCCATTTGGTAAAAATACATCTTTTGCGGCAGTCCGTGAAAGTTTTTCCTGATAATCAGAAATGGCATCTGCCAACACCGAATCAATCGGAAAGCCTTTTTCAGCGAGTTTAATAGAAGGGGTAATTAATTGCTTCATCGAACGGGTTCCCCATTTATCCAAGGCTTCTTCCAGCCCTTTCAGAGTGCCTGGAACACCAACGGCAGTACCTTTTGTTACACGTTCAGAGAAAGGAATTGCTTTGCCGTTTTCGTCCAGAAACATATCAGGAGTTGCGCCTGCTGGAGCACGCTCACGGCTGTCGATTATCGTTGTATCCTTCGTTTTTCCGTCATACACCATCATAAAACCGCCGCCGCCAATACCTGACATCATCGGCTCTGTTACATTGAGTGCAAATTGAATGGCAACCGCTGCGTCAATAGCATTTCCTCCTTTTTTCAGCACATCAGCACCGATTTCAGAAGCAAGAGGATGTGCGGTGGCAACCATGCCGTCTTTTCCAACATCTACTTGTTTGTACTCATCGTAGCTTTTGGGCGGTTTTTTAGCTTCCGCGTGAAAAGGGACACTTCCAGCGACTAACAGAACACTAAGCAGAGCTGTTAAACAGACGTTCCACGTTCTTTTCATGTTCTCCCTCCTATATGAAGCTGTATTGTTACAATCTTAGCGTAAAAAAATTACAGCGTTTTCACAAGTGACAAATGGTATATTATATAGTACATAAAGCCGTTTTTCTGTGCAAAATTGATTATATTGATATGAGCCATGTGCTATATTAGAATCAGCATACGGATTAAGAAGGGACTGCTATATGTATTTAACGATTGAAGAAACAGCAGAATATACAAATCTTTCAGAGGATTATATTAAAAGCTTGGTGCTCGAAGGAAGAATCAGAGCTGTTCATGACGGGGAGCAATTTTTGATTTATAAGGAGCAGTTCAAAACGCATCTCGAACAGCTGGAGAATTACAAAGCACTTGTGCAGGAAATATTAAATGAACCAATCCCGGAAGATATTGATGTAAAGGATGAGGATTAGGACACAATTTGAAATTGTGTCTTTTTTTGTATGTTTTTGCGGAAGCTCCATAAAATTGGGAGCGTCAGATTTCGTTTTAAGAGGATTTTCGAGGAATGGCAGGGGGATAAGTATCCAAGATGTTAAAAGCTTAATAAGAGGCTTTAAAGCTTATTTAATAGGGTGAAGGTTGGAAGAAGCTTTTTTAAAAGCTTATGTAACACTATGTATATTATGTTACATAAATGCCGCCACACTTTGACATTCAACGTTTTTCAGCTATAATAGTAACATAGACCTCAAAACGTTACATAACGGTTTTTAAGGAGTTTTTTGATGCATATTGTACAGCCGATTCGCAGGCTAGAGAAAATCCAAGAAGTCAAACAGTATTTGCTTAACAAAAACAAGCGGGATTATTTTCTGTTTATTTTCGGCATACACAGCGCGCTCCGTAT
>NZ_JAVAXX010000224.1:0-10768 GCF_042709275.1 Bacillus sp. LR_5
CGCAGTTTGCGGATGACAGACTTACAGATTTATTCTTTTTTCGCTTTCTCTAATGCTCTTGAAAGGATAGACAGCCCTTCGGAAACCGCCTGCTTTTCTTCAGGGGACAGCAGCTCTAATGAACGCTTTAATTTCAGGTGGCCTTTTTCATACAAACCCCGGAAAATCTTTTTCGCATTTTCTGTCAACTGAACAACTACAGAGCGGCGGTCCTCTTCAGAATGTGAGCGTTTGACAAACCCTGATTTCTCAAGGCGGTCAAGCAGCCCAGTTGTATTGGACAGGGAAGCCCCCATTTTTTCAGCAATGTCGCTCACTTTCAATGTTCCATGGTTGTTTAATAGCATCAGCACTTTCATTTGCGGCATGCTCATATCCAGCTTCATCCACTCGGACACATCACCGAGGCCGGCGGACGTTAAGACTTTCATATAGAGCACCCATATTTCCCGTTCCTCCGATGAAAGAATGTTTTCGTTTAATACTGTTGTATCGTGTAAATTATATTCCATTTCATCACTTCCTCATCATTCACTCCTCTTACCATATTACTCGATTTACACTCCTGAAAGAAAGTGAGCAGAAACCACATGCGGGACTTTGTCCGAAAAATAACGGTAGTGTATAATGAGTTGGAGATTATTGGGGGAGAGGATCGAACTAGAATATGATTGGAGAGACCATTGCTGATTAAAAAGAATGCTTTATCAATATTAAAAATCGTTTTTCCTATTGCTGTTTTGCTATTTGTTATTTATCAATCGAAAAAAGAACTGACAAATCTGTCATTCAAACGTACGCTCATGGTCATCAACGGACTGGAACGAACGGACTTATTCATGCTTGTGTTGATCGGCTTGCTGGCTGTTGCGGCCATGTCGCTGTATGATTACGTCCTGAAATACTCACTGCGCCTATCGATCACAAACGGAAAAGTATTCAGGGTTTCCTGGATCGCCAATTCATTTAATAATGTGTTGGGATTCGGCGGTTTAGCCGGAGTCGGGTTAAGAATGATGTTCTATAAGGAGCATACGAAAGACCATAAGGCACTCGTGAAAGGAATCGCCTGGCTCACATCATCTATGCTGCTCGGATTATCTGTTTTCAGCATTTTCGTCGCTGCGAGAGTGCTGCCAGTGGATGAAGTGATTCATGAAAAGCCTTGGCTATGGGCGGTCGTTATCGGTTTTGCGCTGATATTGCCGCTGTCTTTGGCGGTGTCCAAAATAAAAGACCGCAAAGCTGGGGACGAAGAGAATGCGGATAAAGTGAAAAATCCGATTTTCGCATATATTGGAGCTTCAGTTGTTGAATGGCTCATGGCCGGGACCGTCATCTATTTTGCTTTGTTCGCTATGGGCATTCATGCAGATATCAGGTATGTGTTCGGGGTGTTCGTCATTGCGGCGATCGGAGGAATGATCAGCCTCGTGCCGGGCGGCTTCGGCTCGTTTGACCTTTTATTTTTGCTGGGGATGGAGCAGCTTGGCTATCATCAAGAGGCCATCGTTACTTCTATTGTGTTGTACAGGCTCGCCTACTCATTTATCCCATTTATCTTGGGACTGTTCTTTGCTGCCGGCGACCTGACGGAAAATACAATGAAGCGGCTCGAAACGAACCCGCGCATCGCACCGGCAATTGAGACGACAAACGTTCTGCTTGTTGTTCAGCGTGCGGTATTAGTGAGAATTTTGCAAGGCTCGCTTTCCCTTATTGTGTTCGTAGCAGGTCTGATTGTCTTGGCCTCAGTTTCCTTGCCGATTGACAGGCTGACGGTTATACCGCACATTCCGCGCCCGGCGCTTTTGCTGTTCAACGGCCTGTCCTTAAGCTCAGCGCTCATTCTGCTGATTTTGCCTATCGAGCTTTATAAACGGACAAAACGTTCCTATACGATGGCCATTACAGCGCTTGTCGGCGGCTTTGTGTTCAGCTTTTTAAAAGGGCTTAACATCAGCGCGATATTCGTACTGCCGATGATTATCGTATTGCTTGTGCTATTGAAAAAACAATTTGTCCGCGAACAGGCATCCTATACACTGGGACAATTGATATTCGCTGTGGCGCTGTTTACTGTGGCGCTCTTTAACTACAATCTGATCGCGGGCTTTATTTGGGACCGGATGAAGAAGGTGCTGCGTCACGAATATTTCGTCCACAGCACCTCGCATATTACACATGCAACCATCATGGCGATCATCATTGTGCCGCTGTTCTTCTTGATATTTACAGTGGTCTATCATAAGAGAACGAAACCGATCGGAGAGCAAGCTGACCCTGAGCGTCTTGCTGCGTTTCTTAATGAAAAAGGCGGCAACGCGCTAAGCCATCTCGGTTTTCTTGGAGATAAGCGGTTTTATTTTTCCAGCGATGGGAATGCACTGCTTCTGTTTGGGAAAATCGCCAGAAGGCTGGTCGTGCTCGGCGATCCGTCTGGCCAAAGAGAATCATTCCCGCTCGTGCTGGAAGAATTTCTGAACGAAGCGCATCAGAAGGGATTCAGTGTTTTGTTCTATCAAATTGAACGAGAGGACATGGCGCTGTATCACGATTTTGGCTACAACTTCTTTAAATTGGGCGAGGAAGCATATGTAGATTTAAATACATTTACCTTGACTGGGAAGAAAAAAGCCGGCCTTCGGGCAATCAATAACCGCTTTGAGCGGGAGGAGTATACTTTCCATGTGGATCATCCCCCATTTTCTGATGCGTTTTTGGAGGAGCTGAAGCAAATCTCAGACGAATGGCTCGGCTCGAAAAAAGAGAAGGGATTCTCGCTCGGATTTTTTGATCCTTCCTATTTACAGAAAGCGCCGATCGCCTATATGAAAAATGCAGAAGGAGAGATCGTTGCATTCGCAAATGTCATGCCGATGTACCAGGAAGGAGAGATATCGGTTGATCTGATGCGCTATCGCGGCGACGCTCCAAATGGCATTATGGACGCATTGTTCATCCGCATGTTTTTATGGGCAAAGGAAGAGGGCTTCACGTCTTTTAATATGGGAATGGCACCCTTGGCCAATGTTGGCACTGCCTTTACATCCTTCTGGTCCGAAAGGTTTGCCGCTGTCATTTTTAATAATGTCAGATACATGTACAGCTTCAGCGGCCTAAGAGCCTTTAAAGAAAAATACAAACCGGAGTGGCGAGGGAAATACTTAGCGTATCGGAAAAACAGATCTCTTTCTGTCACCATGTTCCTCGTTACACGTCTGATTGGCAAAAGCAAAAAAGACTCCGTCTAATAAGACGGAGTCTTTTTTTATTTCGTTTTTAAGAAGTAGGTTTCAATATCATCAAGCAGATAGTTTGCGGCTTTAATTCCGCCTGCAGTTGTCCACACGACGTCATCGACTTCATGCGCATTACCTGATTTCACGGCCTTTAGGTTTTTCCATAGTGAACTGCTTGTCCACTGATTGGCCCATTTTTCATTTTCCTTTGCATTATCGGCTTTATAAGTGAAATAAAACAGCACATCAGCATCCATATCAGGAATAGATTCTTTACTGTCAGTTGAGAACGTAAATTGGTCCTTTTGTTTCTTGAACAGTTCTACTTGTTTTTCAGGGCGTTTGAAGCCAAGCTGGTCTAAAATAATTCCTGAGAATGAATCGGTATAATAGATTCTTGATTCACCGGATAAAAAGCGTACGACTGAAACTGTTTTGTTTGTCTGGTCGCCCAGCTTGTTTTTTAAATCAGAAACGCGTTTATCAAAATCGGCAATGACTTCCTTGCCTTTGTCCGCCTTATTCACCGCGTTGGCGTATAGAGTCAGGTTATCCTTCCAGTTCCCGGCCAAAGATTCAGCAAAAACAGTCGGCGCAATCGCATTTAACTGATCATAAATTTTTTCCTGGCGCACTTTGTTTCCAATAATCAAATCAGGCTTTAATTCTGCGATGGCTTCCACATTCGGTTCCGTTTCAAGACCGACGTTTTTAACACCTTTCATGTCATCTTTCAGATAGTCATACCACGGGTCGCCCTTCCATGACTTTACGGCTCCGACCGGCTTAATGCCAAGCGCTAAGAGCGCCTCTGTTCCTTCATTAGTTAAAACAACAATCCGTTTTGGATTGGCGGGGATGTTGTCTGATGTCCCCATTGCATGTTTGACCGTTCTTGTTTTGCTGCTTGACACCTCGCTGTTGCTTGAACTTTCTGAACTATTACAGGCAGAAAGTACCATAACGGCCATTAAAAATACGAATAGCATGCTGATATGCTTTTTCATCTTTTTCCTCCCAATATTGAAATTCATTATCATTTAGATCATAATAAGCAGTGTTAAGAGTGTCAATCCCTAATTGAGGATTATTCTCAAAAACAAACATTACATAGTAAATAACTAGGAGAATTAGATCATGATCTGCAAAAAGGCATCTTCAAAATGGATTGTGTTAGTATGTCTGATTTTCATTTTACTGGCGGCTGTCTGCGCAAGCGTCGTGTATGGCTATACAGGTACGTCATGGAGACAGGTCTATCAGGCGTTTACTTCCTTCAATGGAACAAATGAGCATGTCATCATCAAGGATGTCAGGCTTCCGCGCGCTTTGGTTGCGACAGTCGTCGGCGCCTCGCTTGCAGCCGCGGGCGCTCTCATGCAGGCGCTCACAAAAAATCCGCTTGCGTCACCGGGGATTTTCGGGATTAACGCCGGTGCAGGTTTTTTTATTGTTGCCGGATCGTTTTTTCTGCATATTCAGTCACCTCAGGCATTAGTATGGAGCTCGTTTCTGGGGGCAGCATTTACCGCTGCGATCGTCTATGCAGCAGGCTCGCTTGGAAGAGAAGGGCTGACGCCAATCAAACTGACGCTGGCGGGAGCTGCCATGGCATCCATGTTTTCTTCTCTGACACAGGGCTTGCTTTCTGTCAACGAACTCGAGCTTGCCCAAGTGCTTTTTTGGCTGACCGGCTCTGTGCAGGGCAGGAGTCTGGATCTGCTGTTGACGATGCTCCCGTATGCTGCGGCAGCGCTTGTGATCTGCTTCTTTCTCGGCCAAAAAATTAATCTCCTCGTCATGGGAGAAGATGTGGCAAAAGGACTCGGCCAAAAAACGGGCCTGCTGAAATTTGTGATGTCGCTTTGTGTTGTCATGCTTGCAGGGTCCGCTGTCGCCATTGCCGGGCCGATTTCTTTTATCGGCATCATTATTCCGCATTTTGCCCGCTTTGTCGTTGGTAATGATTATCGCTGGGTTCTGCCATTTTCCGCTGTTTTGGGTGCCATTTTGCTTGTTTGCGCGGATATCGGTGCACGATATATCATTATGCCTCAGGAAGTTCCTGTCGGGGTCATGACCGCCATCATCGGAATGCCTGTGTTTGTGTACATCGCAAGAAGGGGGGCGAAGCTATGAAACTTCGTTTTGGCGTTACTGCGGCTGAAAAGAAAGCATGGATCGTCTTTTTAATTTTACTGGGGTTAACAGCTGCTGTACTCATCATAAGCGCAGGTCTCGGACAAAGGTTTATTCCTCCCTGGGATGTAGCAAAAACATTCTTTGGTGCAGGTTCCAAGCTGGATGAACTGATGATCATGTCGTTCCGCATGCCAAGAATTTTGACGGCTTTATGCGCCGGTGTCTGCTTGGCAGCGGCAGGCGCGATATTGCAGGGGCTCGTCAGAAACCCTCTCGCATCTCCGGATATTATCGGAATAACAGGAGGAGCGGCGGTAGCGGTCGTGCTTTTAATGATGTTCTTCTCAGACCGCAGCAGTTCACTTACGATCAGTCTGTCATGGCTTCCAGCAGCCGCATTTATCGGCGCATCGGCTGTCGGGCTCATCGTCTATTTACTGGCATACAAAAATGGCGCCTCCACATTTCGGCTGGTGCTTATCGGAATCGGATTTTCAATGTCGGCGCAGGCGATGACTACCCTGTTGATGATCAAAGGCCCGATTTACCGGGCATCACAAGCCAATGTGTATATCACTGGGTCAGTTTATGGGTCAAACTGGCAGCATGTAAAAATAGCTATTATCTTATCTGTCATTCTCTTATTCATTTGTTTTGTCGCGCTAAAAAATATGAATATACAGGTGCTGGGTGAAGATATTGCGGCGGGTGCAGGAAGCGCTGTGCAGCGAAATCGTTTTTTCTTGCTCCTTTTGAGTACGGCTCTTACGGGTTGTGCAGTTTCAGTTGCCGGCACAATCGGTTTTGTCGGGCTGATGGCGCCCCATATTGCAAGACGGCTTGTCGGCTCATCTTATGGCGCGCTGCTCCCAACGTCGGCACTTATTGGAGCTCTGCTCGTTTTAACAGCTGATATCGTCGGCAGAACCTTATTTGCTCCGGTGGAAGTGCCGGCCGGCGTCTTTACAGCGGCTATCGGCGCACCTTATTTTATTTATTTGCTCTATAAAACAAGAAATTCTTGATCGTTACACCCATTTTCTTAAAAAAGAAAATGGGTTTTTTTGATAATGACTGAAGATTCGTAATTATTTTTGCTATACTGACAGAGACATTGATAAAGAAAGGGCGGCAGATGAATGAAAGAAGCAGAGGTATTAAAATATGAAGCATTTACAAGCAGTCCCGGCAAAGGAAACCCCGCAGGCGTCGTTTTGCAGGGAGACGTTTATACGGAAGACGAGATGCAGATCATAGCTGAGCGTGCCGGGTATTCAGAAACCTCCTTTATCCGAAAAAGCGAGTCGGCCGATCTCGAACTCCGTTACTTTACCCCTGGACACGAAATGAATTTGTGCGGTCATGCGACAGTTGCGTCTCTTTACGCATTATGTGAGAAAGGAATGCTGGAGAGCGGTAAAACGTACAGCATCCAAACGAAAGCGGGTATCCTGCCTGTGAAGATTTCTGAAAAAGATGGCCGTATTCATATCACGCTTGAACAGGCCTCTCCGCAATTCAAACCATTTACAGGCGATCGGAAAAAACTTGCGGACGCACTGGGTATCACCGAAGAAGATTTTCATGAAGACCTTCCGATTGTGTTTGGCAGCACTGGCATATGGACAGCCATCGTTCCGCTTAAATCATTGGAGGCTTCCAAAAAAATGGTGCCAGATAACAAACAATTTCCGGAAGTGTTAGTTGATCTGCCAAAAGCTTCAGTCCATCCGTTTACCTTTGAAACCGTCCATCCCGACAGCGACTTGCACGGGCGCCACTTTTCATCCCCGTATTCGGGAACGATTGAAGACCCCGTGACCGGCACAGCATCCGGCGTGATGGGGGCTTATATGAAACATTATGGCAATGCCGAGCAGCATAAATTTATCATTGAACAAGGGCAGGAAATTGGAAAAGACGGAAAAGTGGAGATCGAAATGAACGAAGCCGGCGGTCATGTGAAAGTGAACATGACAGGAACAGCCGTTTACTCAGAAACCCGTATTCTTAAAATCTAATACGGATGATGGTTTACAAAAAGATGCACTTTCCGTTATCATTATGAAATGATAATCATTTTCAATTGCATAGGAAGGTGAGACGGTATGCCTCAAACCGAACAAATACATCAGCATTCAGTACTGCGGGACATCATACGCAGCAGAAGATCGATTCGAAAGTTTAAACAAGAGCCAGTACCTTCAGCAGTCATTCTTGACATGCTTGAAACGGCAAAATATGCGCCAAATCACAGAGTGACAGAGCCATGGAGATTTATTTACGTTTCCAGTGAGACAGGTAAAGCGAACCTCATCAATACATTTGCAGCGTTCTCTATGAAATCCAAGCCGGATATGACAGAGGAAAAGCTTCAAAATTTCAAAAACACACTTGGGCGCGTTCCGGGATTTCTCCTCGTCGTGTTTCAGGAAGATGAAAACGAAAGAGCGCGGGACGACGATTTTGCGGCAACAAGCTCGTTAATTCAAAATCTTCAGCTTCTTGCTTGGGAAAAAGGAATCGGCATGGTTTGGAAAAGCGGAAAAATCCTTTATGACAAAGAAGTCCATCAGGCCTTTGGTTTGCAGGATAATGAGCGTTTCGCCGCCATCATACAAACAGGTTATCCTGACGAGGCGCCGGAAGTGAAAAAACGCACACCGATCCGCGAACGGTTTACTGAAATGTAAAAAGCCCCTTGTCTCAAACGGAGACAAGGGGTTTTTCATTAACGAGATTTCTTTTTCGCTCTGTTGTCGGCTGCTTTCGCACGCTCTTGCGCTTCGCGATCATCTGCATCAGCAAGCTCGGTTGAATATTCTTCGTAAACGCCGTCAGTTTCCCTTTTTAATGCATCGGGAACTTGTGGAAGCTTTTGTTTGTTTTTATCACGGTTTTTGTGGATATGATTTCTGCCCATATCAAATTCCCCCTAAAAAGTGATATCAAACAAATATAGTATTTGGTTTTAAGGGGCTATGTATTCCTACTTCCGCTTAGCAGCTTTTTCCGCTTTTTTAAATTCGCCTGAATAAAGAACTTCCTGCATTTTTTTCAGGTTGGCGCCTTGCTGGTGCTTCTCCCTCTTTTTTTCCATAAAAAGGACCTCCTTCAACCATGTTATTCTTAAGGTTGACGCTTCCTGCTGTTTTTATACAGTCTCTCGGTCCGCTATCAGCTGTGAGAGTGCAAATTCAAGATCCGAATATGTAAAACGAAATCCAGAGGTTATCGCTTTTTTAGGAAGAGCGCGCTGTCCTTTCACAATCAAAAGACTCATTTCACCCAATGCTTTTGATAAAAAGAATTCCGGGACGGGGAGCCAATGCGGGCGGTGCTTCACCCGTGCAATCGCTTTTCCGAATTGCTTCATGTCCACAGGATTGGGCGCGGTGACATTCATTGGGCCTGAGATGCCGGCGTTTTCCACCGCATATCGGATCATCTGGGCCGCATCCTCGACATGAATCCATGACAGCCACTGCCTTCCCGTTCCAATCGTTCCGCCGGCCAGAAACTTATAGGGGAGAACCATAAGCGGTAGAGCACCTTTTTCTCCAAGCATCACGCCAAATCTTGCATAAACCGTCCGGATGCCCATCGCTTCAATATTCTGTCCTTCCTTTTCCCACAGGTGTGCAGTATGGCTGAGAAAATCCTCATCTGACGTTGCAGAATCCTCTGTGAAAGTTTTCTCAAGGCTTGTCCCGTAAATACCCACGGCACTGGCTTGGATCAATGTCTTCGGCTTCTCCTTCTGTTTCTGAATAAGCCGCTGCACTTCACGCGTCGCATTGATACGGCTGGAGAGAATGTGCTGCTTCGTTTTTTCTGTCCAGCGGCCAAAAATCGATTTTCCCGCAAGGTTTATCCAGACATCAATATGAGGAAGTTCCTGCTCCGGGGCGGCTCCTTCCGTCAGCCATTGGACATATGTCATATTTTTTTGTTCAGTTTCCCTTGCGTTTCTTGATAAAATATAAACATGGTGTCCCTGGCGGGTAAGAACGCCTGTCAGATGCTGGCCGAGAAAACCGGTTCCGCCCGTCATTGCGATATTCATGAACATCTCTCCTCATCGTTCTAATAAATATACTTTACCTCATTGTAATAAAAGAAAACGCGTTTCAGGCCTGAGAAGGGAGATTAAGATGCCGTTTATTACAAAAATATCAACGCAAAAAAAGAATACGGAACGCTTCAATATTTTTTTGGATGATAAATACGCCTTCAGCGTGGACGCGGATGTACTCGTGAAATTTGAGCTCAAGAAGGGAAAAGAACTCGATGATCTTGACATCATTGAGATTCAATACGGCGATGAAGTGAAGAAAGGCTTCAACCGTGCGCTTGACTTTTTATCCTATCGAATGCGGTCGACGAAAGAGGTCGAGGACCACTTAAAGAAAAAAGAAACCTCGCCCCCCGTCATTGCGGAAGTCATCCATAGGCTTAACGATTACAAGTACTTAAACGACCAGGAATTTGCCGCAGCCTATGTCAGCACTCACAAAAAAACAAACGGAAAAGGCCCTGATGTTTTGTTCAGAGAGCTAAGAGCGAAGGGAATTGATGACGATACAATTAAGGAGGCGCTAAGTTCCTTTTCCTTTGAAGATCAGACAAGAGAAGCGGTCAAGCATGTTGAAAAGCTTCTCAAAAAAGATAAAATTCTTTCGACGAAAGAATTCAAACAGCGCGCCCAGCTGCAGCTTCAGCGCAAGGGCTTCTCATTTGATGTTATCAGCGCGGCGATGGATCAGATTGAATATGAAAATGATGAAGACACGGAGAAAGAAGCGCTGCGCCTTCACGCGGAAAAAGCGTTTAGAAAATACCGCTATGACGGCTCATATGAAAGCGCCATGAAGGTCAAACAATTTTTATTCCGCAAAGGATTCTCACTCGATTTAATCGAGCAATTACTGCAGGAAGAGGAGTACTGAAATGGAGAAACGATACAGTCAAATGACACCTCACGAACTCAATACCGAAATCGCATTACTTTCTGAAAAAGCAAGAAAAGCCGAACAGCATGGAATCATAAACGAACTGGCAGTGCTCGAACGGAAAATTACGATGGCAAAAGCATATTTGCTGAACCCGGAAGATTACTCACCGGGAGAAACATATCGTGTGGAAAACACTGAGGACGAGTTTACCATCAGTTATTTAAATGGCGTTTTCGCATGGGGATACAGGACCTCTTCCCCTCAGCAAGAGGAAGCGCTGCCAATCTCAGTATTGCAAGAAAAAGAATAAAGCGTAACAGGAGGCTGATGATCAGCCTCTTTTTGTTTGCAGCACATTTACACGAATTCTTAAAGAAAAAATCATTGAATTCACTTGAAAAATCTTTTAAGATGAAACTCGTTGTTTTT
>NZ_JAVAXX010000225.1:0-10759 GCF_042709275.1 Bacillus sp. LR_5
ACGCTCCTTATTTGAGCATTCCGGGCTTATGTTTGAACAGATAGATGGCATTATTATTTCATCGGTAGTGCCGCCAATCATGTTTGCGTTAGAAAGAATGTGCACAAAATACTTTCATATCGAACCGCAAATTGTCGGTCCGGGTGTGAAAACGGGTTTAAATATAAAATATGACAATCCGAAAGAAGTGGGAGCAGACAGAATCGTAAATGCTGTTGCTGCGATACACTTATACGGCAATCCGTTAATTGTTGTTGATTTCGGAACTGCCACAACGTACTGCTATATTGATGAAAACAAACAATACATGGGCGGGGCGATTGCTCCTGGGATTACGATTTCGACAGAGGCGCTTTATTCGCGTGCGGCAAAGCTTCCGCGTATCGAAATCACCCGGCCTGACAATATTATCGGAAAAAACACTGTAAGCGCGATGCAATCTGGAATTTTATTTGGCTATGTCGGTCAAGTGGAAGGAATCGTCAAGCGAATGAAATGGCAGGCAAAACAGGAACCAAAGGTCATTGCGACAGGAGGCCTTGCGCCGCTCATTGCAAACGAATCAGATTGTATAGATATCGTTGATCCATTCTTAACCCTAAAAGGGCTGGAATTGATTTATGAACGAAACCGCGTAGGAAGTGTATAGGAGGTTTTGTAATGGATTATTTAGTAAAAGCACTTGCGTATGATGGAAAAGTTCGCGCTTATGCAGCGAGAACAACTGATATGGTAAATGAAGGGCAAAGACGCCATGGTACGTGGCCGACAGCATCCGCTGCACTGGGCCGTACAATGACAGCCTCACTTATGCTCGGCGCTATGCTGAAGGGCGATGATAAGCTGACGGTGAAAATCGAGGGCGGAGGTCCAATCGGAGCAATTGTAGCTGATGCCAATGCAAAAGGGGAAGTCAGAGCATACGTCTCTAACCCGCAAGTTCATTTTGATTTAAATGAACAAGGCAAGCTTGATGTCAGACGTGCAGTTGGAACTAGCGGAACGTTAAGTGTCGTAAAAGATTTAGGTTTACGCGAGTTCTTCACAGGACAAGTAGAAATTGTTTCAGGAGAATTGGGTGATGATTTCACTTACTATCTTGTGTCATCTGAGCAGGTTCCTTCATCAGTGGGCGTAGGTGTGCTCGTGAATCCTGACAATACCATTCTTGCGGCAGGAGGCTTTATTATTCAGCTGATGCCGGGAACTGATGATGAAACCATCGCAAAAATTGAACAGCGTCTATCTCAAGTAGAGCCGATTTCAAAGCTCATCCAAAAAGGGCTTACACCGGAAGAGATTTTAGAAGAAGTCCTAGGCGAGAAACCTGAGATTTTGGAAACGATGCCTGTTAGATTCCATTGCCCTTGTTCAAAAGAACGTTTCGAAACAGCTATTTTAGGACTAGGCAAAAAAGAAATTCAAGATATGATAGAAGAAGATGGACAAGCCGAAGCAGTATGCCATTTTTGTAATGAAAAGTACTTATTTACAAAAGAAGAGCTGGAAGGGCTTCGTGACCAAACCACCCGCTAAGCTCTTTAGCGGGTTTTTTAATTTGAGAAAAGGGGCTGAAAACAGGTTTGAAATCAAGAACAATCTGGACCATTATTTTAGGGGCGCTGTTGGTTTGCTGTATTGCTGTTGCATATACGCTGACGAAATCCCAGGCAGGCGCATCGCCGTCCGGTGAGTCTATTGCGACGATCGGAGGCAAAAGTGTGACAAGAGAAGAATGGCTGAAAGAAATGGAAGACCGATATGGAAAGTCGACACTTGAAGATATGATCAATGTCCGAGTCGTTGAGCAGCTAGCCAAAAAGAACAACCTCAAAGTGTCTAAAAATGAAATTGATCGTGAGTTTTTGCTGATTAAAGCGGTCAACAATTCCTTTTACGAAGACGAACATACAACTGAGAAAGAGTGGAAAAATCAAATTCGTTATAATATCCTTCTTGAAGAATTGTTAACAAGGGATATTGATATTTCAAACAAAGAACTGAAATCATTCTATAATAAAAATAAAGAACTGTATCAGTTTGATGATTCGTATCGAATTCGGCACATTGTTGTAAAAGATGAAGAAGAAGCGAGAGAAGTCCTGAAAGAACTGAAAGGCGGCTCAAGCTTTGAAGCCGTCGCGGCGGAAAGGTCTACAGACAGATATACATCACCATATGGCGGAGATTTAGGTTTTGTCACAGAAGCATCAGACAACATTCCGTCAGCATACATTGAAGAAGCAAAAACACTCAAAGAGGATGAATGGTCTGACGAACCGATAAAGGTCAGTAACGGATATGCCGTTATTCAGCTGAAAGAAAAACTAAAGGCAAGAACATTCTCGTATGATGAAGTAAAGGATCAGATCAGACGGCAAATCGCAATGGATCAGCTAGGCGATAAAGCGACAGTCAAAACACTTTGGAAAGAAGCCGATGTATCGTGGTTTTATGGGGAAAAAAGTACTAAGTGATTGACAAAAAATTTTGAAATTGATAGATTATATACATAATACCAATACAAATAGTCGGAAATTGAGGTGTCGAGAATGGTACGTGTAGCAAACTCCATTACTGAATTAATTGGGAATACGCCAATCGTGAAATTAAATCGCCTTGCAGATGAAAACAGTGCGGATGTATATCTAAAGCTTGAATACATGAACCCTGGAAGCAGTGTAAAAGACCGTATCGGTTTAGCTATGATTGAAGCCGCTGAAAAAGAAGGGAAATTAAAAGCCGGTGATACAATCATTGAACCGACAAGCGGAAATACTGGAATCGGGCTTGCGATGGTTGCTGCTGCTAAAGGGTTAAAAGCTATTTTGGTTATGCCTGATACAATGAGCATGGAGCGTCGCAACCTTCTTCGCGCATACGGTGCTGAGCTTGTGCTGACTCCTGGTGCAGAAGGCATGAAAGGCGCCATTAAGAAAGCTGAAGAGCTTGCTGAGCAGCACGGATACTTTGTGCCGCAACAGTTTAATAACCCTTCTAACCCAGAAATTCACCGCCAAACAACGGGTAAAGAAATCGTTGAGCAATTCGGTGATGATCAGCTTGATGCATTTGTAGCCGGAATCGGTACAGGCGGAACGATTACAGGAGCGGGTGAAGTTCTGAAGGAAGCATACCCTTCCATCAAAATTTACGCTGTTGAACCGTCAGATTCCCCAGTGCTATCAGGAGGAAAACCAGGCCCCCATAAAATTCAGGGAATCGGAGCTGGATTTGTACCGGACATCTTAAATACTGAAGTATATGATGAAATCTTCCCCGTGAAGAATGAAGAAGCATTCGAATATGCACGCAGAGCTGCACGTGAAGAAGGAATTCTCGGAGGCATCTCATCAGGCGCGGCAATTTATGCTGCTCTTCAAGTAGCGAAAAAACTCGGAAAAGGCAAAAAAGTATTGGCCATCATTCCAAGTAATGGCGAACGTTATCTGAGCACGCCGCTGTATCAATTCGATTAAAAAAGCCAAACTCCCGGTCCGCCGGGAGTTTTTTTATATTTGTGCATCAAATATGCCATGTCTGCGACGAATGTTATTCTTGGAAGAGAAATTCACTTTTTTCACTAACAAGATTGCTTTACAATAAAAAAACAAGCAAAAAAGAAAATAGAGGAATGATATAAATGGCACAACGCAGACCGGCAGGCAAAAAAGTACCTTTTCAAAAAGACTCATTCTTACAACAATTTGAGAAACTTGCGCAATCCAGAAAACAGCATGTACTTCTTGAAAGTGCAAGAGGCGGCAGATACAGTATAGCCGGTCTTGATCCGATTGCGACTGTAAAAGGAAAAGACGGAATTACAACAATTAAGCATGGGGATGAGATGCTGTTTAAGGAAGGTGATCCATTACGTGCCTTCCACAGCTGGTTTAAAACGCTGGAAACAGAAACAGATCACGAGCTCCCGGATTTTCAAGGCGGGGCAATCGGGTTTCTCAGCTATGATTACGCACGTTATATTGAAAATTTTAAAATGCTCTCATTAGATGATCTGGAAACACCGGATATTTATTTTCTTGTTTTTGATGATATAGCAGTTTATGACCATCAAGAAGAGTCTCTGTGGCTGATTACTCATGTTAATGGCACTGATGATTCTGCTGACGTGAAGCTATCCGAGTTGGAGCGGATGTGGCTGACTGAGCTTCCCGCTGTCCCTTCGCGAGAGATGAAGCATGAATCAGACGGTTCCTTCGCGGCACCATTTACCGAGGATGGATTCTCACAAGCTGTAGAGAAAATCAAACAATACATTGCCAGCGGAGATGTGTTCCAAGTCAATCTATCAATAAGGCAGTCACAGTCGCTGTCTGTCCACCCATATCAAATTTTCAAGACCCTGAGAGAAGTAAATCCTTCGCCGTATATGGCTTATTTAGAAACACCTGATTTCCAAATCATTTGCGGATCGCCTGAACTGCTTGTCAGCAAAAAGGGCAAGCTATTAGAGACGAGACCGATTGCGGGCACCCGTTCCAGGGGAAAAACGGATGAAGAAGACGAAGCGCTCGCAAACGAATTGATCCACAATGAAAAAGAACGCGCTGAGCATGTCATGCTGGTTGATCTTGAGCGGAATGATCTGGGAAGAGTATCACGGTACGGTTCTGTGCGCGTGAATGAATTCATGGCGATTGAAAAATACTCGCATGTGATGCATATTGTGTCTAACGTCCAAGGTGAACTGCAGGATGGGTATGATGCCGTAGATATTATTCATGCTGTGTTTCCTGGAGGGACCATTACAGGTGCTCCCAAAGTAAGAACGATGGAAATTATAGAAGAACTTGAGCCGACACGCCGCGGGCTTTATACTGGATCTATAGGATGGTTTGGATATAATCACGATCTGCAGTTTAATATCGTCATTCGAACCATTTACGCAACCGGAGGGCAGGCATTTATGCAGTCCGGCGCAGGAGTTGTGATTGATTCCGTTCCAAAGCACGAGTACAAGGAATCATTCAAAAAAGCTTTTGCGATGCAAAAGGCGTTAGAGCTGAGCAAAGAAGAGACAAAAATTAGATGAGGTGAGCGGAGAAATGATTTTAATGATTGATAACTACGATTCATTCACGTACAACTTGGTGCAGTATTTGGGCGAGCTTGGGGAAGAACTGATTGTGAAACGCAATGACGACATCACGATCGAAGAAATCGAAGAGCTGTCTCCTGATTTTCTGATGATTTCACCAGGACCGTGCAGTCCTGATGAGGCAGGGATTAGCCTTGAAGCAATTAAACATTTTGCAGGGAAAATTCCCGTTTTTGGTGTATGCCTCGGTCATCAGTCCATCGCACAAGTATTTGGCGGTGACGTAATTAGGGCTGAACGGCTTATGCACGGGAAAACCTCGGATATTGAGCATGACGGCAAGACAATCTTCGAAGGCTTGAAAAATCCCCTTGTCGCGACTCGTTATCACTCGCTGATCGTAAAATCTGAGACGCTGCCAAGCTGTTTTACAGTAACAGCACAAACGAAAGAAGGAGAAATCATGGCCATTCGCCACAATGACCTCCCGATAGAGGGCGTGCAATTTCACCCAGAGTCTATTATGACTTCCTTTGGGAAAGAAATGCTCAGAAATTTCATTGAGACATACCGCAAGGAAGTTATTGCGTGATGATATATGTTAACGGCCGGTATATAGAGGAGAAAGATGCAGTTCTTTCTCCTTTTGACCATGGATTTTTATATGGGATCGGTGTTTTCGAAACCTTCAGGCTCTACGAAGGCTGCCCATTTTTGCTTGATTGGCATATAGAAAGGCTTAAACGCGCACTTAAGGATCTGCAAATCGAATATACTGTTTCAAAGCATGAGATCCTTGAGATGCTGGACAAGCTGCTTCGGCTGAATAATATCAAGGATGGCAATGCCCGTGTCAGGCTGGACATATCAGCCGGAATCAGCGATAAAGGCTTTGTTGCCCAGACTTACGATAAGCCAACTGTTTTATGCTATGTGAACCAACTGAAACCAGAAAGTCTTCCTTTGCAAAAAGAAGGAAAGGTTTTATCGATACGGAGAAACACACCAGAGGGGCCGTTCCGGTTAAAATCTCATCATTATTTAAATAATATGTATGCGAAGCGGGAAATCGGAAATGATCCGCGTGTCGAAGGGATTTTCCTAACGGAGGATGGAGCTGTTGCGGAGGGCATCATATCAAATGTTTTCTGGAGAAAAGACAGCTGCATCTATACCCCATCTCTTGATACCGGTATTCTGGACGGTGTCACGAGACGTTTTGTCATGGAAAATGCGAACAAGATAGGACTGGCACTCAAAACGGGCCGATATGAGCTGGAAGCTCTTTTGACAGCTGACGAAGCGTGGATGACGAACTCGGTTCTTGAGATCATCCCTTTTACGAAAATAGAAGAAGTAAACTACGCGGGCCAAAGCGGAGAAGCAGCCTCTGCTCTTCAAGCGCTATACAAAAAAGAAATAAAGAACATGATTCATGAAAAGGGAGGAAGAGAATGGCGCAGCAAACGATAGACCAAACACAAGTAATCCACACCAAGCCCAGCGCTTTATCATATAAAGAGAAGACACTGGTGATGGGGATTTTAAACGTAACGCCTGACTCTTTCTCGGACGGCGGAAAATATGACAGCTTGGACAAGGCACTCCTACACGCGAAAGAGATGATCGATGACGGTGCCCATATCATTGACATCGGAGGAGAATCGACAAGGCCTGGCGCTGAATATGTCTCAGAGGATGAGGAGATGTCCAGAGTGATCCCGGTAATTGAGCGGATCACAAAAGAACTGGGCGTGCCGATTTCTGTAGATACGTACAAGGCTCCTGTCGCAGATGAAGCTGTTAAAGCAGGCGCATCCATCATCAATGATATTTGGGGAGCGAAACATGATCCGAAGATGGCTTCCGTTGCAGCAGAACACAATGTTCCGATTGTTCTCATGCATAACCGCCCTGAGAGAAATTACAATGACTTATTACCGGATATGCTGTCGGACTTAATGGAGAGTGTAAAAATCGCTGTTGAGGCCGGAGTAGAGGAAAGGAACATTATCCTTGATCCAGGTATCGGTTTCGCGAAAACCTATCATGATAACTTGGCAGTGATGAACAAACTGGAGATTTTGAGCGGCCTGGGGTATCCGGTTCTTCTGGCAACCTCCCGAAAAAGATTCATCGGACGTGTTCTGGATCTTCCGCCTGAGGAGCGGGCTGAGGGCACGGGTGCGACCGTGTGTCTCGGCATTCAAAAAGGCTGTGACATTGTCAGGGTCCATGACGTGAAACAAATTGCCAGAATGGCGAAAATGATGGACGCGATGCTGAATAAGGGAGGGGTGCACCATGGATAAAGTCTTTGTAGAAGGAATGGAGTTTTACGGATACCACGGTGTGTTCAAAGAAGAAAACAAGCTTGGACAGCGATTTAAAGTTGATTTAACCGCTGAGCTGGATTTAAGCAAAGCCGGACAAACAGACGACCTTGAGCAAACGATTAACTATGCTGAGCTCTATCACGTATGTAAAGATATCGTAGAAGGGGAGCCTGTGAAATTGGTGGAAACGCTGGCGGAACGTATTGCCGACAATGTGCTCAAGAAATTTCAGCCGGTGCAGCAATGTACTGTGAAAGTGATTAAGCCAGATCCGCCAATTCCCGGACACTATAAATCAGTAGCAATTGAAATCACGAGAAAAAAGTCATGAACAACATAGCTTATATCGCACTTGGATCAAACATTGGAGATAGAGAAACATATTTAAGGCAAGCAGTGGCATTGCTGCACCAGCATGATGCGGTGACAGTCACTAAAGTGTCGTCCATTTACGAAACTGACCCGGTCGGATACGAAGACCAAGATGAATTTTTGAATATGGCTGTTGAAATCAAGACGTCGCTGAACCCTTTTGAACTCCTTGAGCTGACGCAGCATATAGAAAATGAATTAGGAAGAACAAGGGAAGTAAGATGGGGACCGCGGACGGCAGACCTTGACATTTTGCTGTTTAATCGTGAAAATATTGAAACAGAGCAACTAATTGTTCCGCATCCGAGAATGTATGAGCGTTTGTTTGTCCTTGCGCCGCTTGCGGAGATTTGCCCGCAGGTTGAAAAAGAGGCAACAAGTGCGGAAACAGACCAAGAAGGTGTAAGAGTATGGAAGCAGAAATCTGGGGTAGACGAATTCGTGCATTCAGAAAGCTGAAAGGTTATACTCAAGAAGGATTTGCAAAAGCGTTAGGTATATCAGTTTCTATTCTCGGCGAAATTGAACGCGGAAACCGATTGCCGTCGGCTGCCATCATTCAAGGTGCAGCAGATGTTTTAAATATAAGCGCGGACGAATTAGCGCCGCCAGAAAAAGATAACAAATGAAGGGAGGTCAAAAATGTTTAAAATCGGTGATATTCAATTGAAAAACAGGGTTGTGCTTGCCCCTATGGCTGGTGTCTGCAACTCAGCCTTCAGATTGACTGTAAAGGAATTCGGAGCTGGATTGGTATGTGCTGAAATGGTCAGTGACAAAGCGATCCTTTACAACAATGCAAAAACCATGGGTATGCTTTACATTGATGAACGTGAAAAACCGCTCAGCCTTCAAATTTTCGGAGGAAAAAAGGAAACCCTTGTGGAAGCGGCGAAGTTTGTAGACCAAAACACAACTGCTGATATTATTGATATTAACATGGGGTGTCCTGTGCCAAAGATTACAAAATGCGATGCAGGAGCCAAATGGCTTCTCGATCCTGATAAGATTTACGAAATGGTTTCTGCAGTAGTGGATGCCGTTGATAAACCAGTTACGGTGAAAATGAGAATGGGCTGGGATGAAGACCACATTTTCGCAGTGGAAAATGCACAGGCTGTAGAACGTGCGGGCGGAAAAGCAGTTGCGCTTCACGGCCGTACGAGAGTGCAGATGTACGAAGGAACGGCAAACTGGGACATCATCAAAGAAGTAAAACAATCAGTATCGATTCCGGTTATCGGAAACGGCGATGTTAAGACGCCGCAGGATGCTAAGCGTATGCTCGATGAAACAGGAGTAGACGGTGTCATGATCGGACGCGCTGCATTGGGCAATCCGTGGATGATTTACCGTACGGTTCAGTATCTTGAAACAGGTGAATTAAAAGAAGAGCCGCAAGTACGCGAAAAAATGGCGGTATGCAAACTGCATCTTGACCGCCTGGTTGACTTAAAAGGTGAAAACGTAGCGGTAAGAGAAATGAGAAAGCACGCTGCATGGTATCTGAAAGGTGTAAGAGGCAATGCGAATGTTCGTAATGAAATCAATCATTGCGAGACAAGAGAAGAGTTTGTGCAGCTTTTAGATGCATTTACTGTTGAAGTTGAGGCAAAAGGGCTTCAAAACGCAAAAGTAGGATAATGCTCACCTCTATTTGCTGCTCACTGCCAGTTTTGCGCTGGCAGTTTTTCTGCTTTTTTCATGAAACAATATCTGTAATGGAGTGATAACAATGAGTCAAGAAGAGCATAACCATGAAGAATTGAACGACCAGTTGCAAGTCAGACGCGATAAAATGAATCAGCTGAGAGATAACGGAATCGATCCATTCGGCGCACGTTTTGAAAGAACTCATCAGTCTCAGGAAGTTATTTCAGCATATCAAGATCTAACCAAAGAAGAGTTAGAAGAAAAAGCGATTGAAGTCACAATCGCAGGCCGCATGATGACAAAACGCGGTAAAGGAAAAGCCGGTTTTGCGCATCTTCAGGACTTAGAAGGCCAAATTCAAATCTACGTAAGAAAAGACAGTGTCGGTGACGACCAATATGAAATCTTCAAGTCTTCTGATCTCGGTGATCTTATCGGTGTAACCGGAAAAGTCTTCAAAACAAATGTAGGCGAATTGTCTGTTAAAGCAACTTCTTTTGAATTGCTGACAAAAGCGCTTCGTCCGCTTCCTGACAAATACCATGGTTTGAAAGATGTTGAGCAGCGCTACCGCCAGCGCTACTTGGATCTTATCGTAAATCCAGACAGCAAACATACGTTCATCGCACGGAGCAAGATCATTCAAGCTATGAGAAGATACCTTGATGATCACGGATACTTAGAAGTAGAAACACCAACAATGCACAGCATTCCTGGGGGAGCTTCTGCACGTCCATTTATCACTCACCACAATGCGTTAGATATTCCGCTCTACATGCGTATTGCAATCGAATTGCATCTAAAACGCCTAATTGTCGGCGGTTTAGAAAAAGTATATGAAATCGGCCGTGTTTTCCGTAATGAAGGTGTCTCTACACGCCATAACCCTGAATTCACGATGATTGAGTTATATGAAGCATATGCGGACTATAAAGATATCATGAGCTTAACTGAAAACCTTGTCGCTCATATCGCCCAAGAAGTTCTTGGGACAACTACGATCCAATACGGCGAAGAACAAATCGACCTTAAACCTGAGTGGAAAAGAATCCATATGGTTGACGCGGTCAAAGAAGCGACTGGCGTTGATTTCTGGGAAGAGGTTACTGTTGAGCAGGCGCGTGAATATGCAAAAGAACATGGCGTAGAGATTAAAGATTCTATGACGGTAGGCCATATCATCAACGAATTCTTCGAACAAAAAATTGAAGAAACGCTTATTCAGCCAACGTTTATTTACGGACATCCTGTAGAAATCTCTCCTCTAGCTAAGAAAAACCCAGAGGACCCACGCTTTACAGACCGTTTTGAACTGTTTATCGTTGGCCGTGAACATGCA
>NZ_JAVAXX010000226.1:0-10721 GCF_042709275.1 Bacillus sp. LR_5
CTGGCTCATGCAGCGGGCACAGCTGACACCTGAGAGAATCGCTCTCATTTATAGAGACCAAACCGTGACATTTGCAGAATTATTTGCTGCGTCTAAACGAATGGCGGCACAGCTTGCCGCTCATTCGGTTCGGAAAGGGGATACTGCGGCTATTTTGCTCCAAAACCGTGCGGAAATGGTATACGCCGTTCACGCTTGTTTTTTGCTTGGTGTTAAGGCGGTGCTTTTGAATACGAAGCTGTCAACACATGAAAGGCTGTTTCAGCTGGAGGATTCGGGATCCGGCTTTTTATTGACAGATTCAAGCTTTGAGAAGAAAGAATATGAACACATCGTTCAAACGATTGATGTGGATGAACTGATGAAAGAAGCAGCAGAGGAAATTGAGATCCAGGCTTATATGCAAATGGATGCAACGGCAACGCTGATGTATACGTCGGGTACGACAGGAAAGCCCAAGGGAGTTCAGCAAACGTTCGGAAACCATTATTTCAGTGCGGTGTCGTCCGCTCTTAATTTGGGTATAACAGAACAAGACCGCTGGCTTATCGCATTGCCGCTCTTTCACATCAGCGGCTTGTCCGCATTATTTAAATCTGTGATCTATGGAATGACTGTCGTGCTTCACCAGCGTTTTTCCGTAAGCGATGTGCTGGATTCTATCAACAGGCATGAAGTGACAATGATATCTGCGGTGCAGACTATGCTGGCCAGTCTTTTGGAAGAAACAAACCGCTGCCCTGAATCCATCAGATGCATTCTTCTCGGCGGCGGTCCTGCACCGCTGCCATTGCTTGAGGAATGCCGTGAGAAAGGATTCCCTGTCTTTCAGTCATATGGAATGACAGAAACATGCTCGCAAATTGTTACCCTGTCGCCGGAATTCAGTATGGAAAAGCTCGGATCTGCGGGGAAACCGCTGTTTTCGTGTGAAATCAAAATAGAGCGGGACGGACAGGTATGTGAACCGTTTGAACACGGTGAAATCATGGTCAAAGGCCCGAATGTCATGAAAAGCTATTTTAACCGGGAGAGCGCAAACGTAGCCTCTTTTCAAAATGGCTGGCTGAAAACAGGTGATCTTGGTTATTTGGACAGCGAAGGCTTTTTATATGTATTAGACAGACGTTCAGATCTGATCATTTCTGGCGGAGAAAACATTTATCCGGCCGAAGTGGAGTCAGTGCTGCTTTCACACCCCGCTGTGGCCGAAGCCGGGGTTTCAGGGGCTGAAGACAAAAAATGGGGGAAAGTGCCTCATGCCTATCTTGTCCTTCACAAGCCTGTGAGCGCAGAAGAATTGACTGCCTACTGTAAAGAACGCTTGGCGAAGTATAAAATTCCGGCGAAATTCTTTGTGCTTGACCGCCTGCCGCGCAATGCGTCTAATAAGCTCTTGCGAAATCAGCTGAAGGATGCGCGTAAAGGAGAACTGCTATGATCGAAATAGAAAAAATCACGCTTTACCATTTGAGCATGAACTTAAAGAAACCGTTTAAAAACAGTATCGAAACGCTTCAAGAGCGTAAATTTCTGATCGTGGAAGCCATTGATACATCAGGTGTCACAGGCTGGGGAGAAGTTTCCGCTTTCTCTTCGCCTTGGTACACCGAGGAAACCATTGGAACATGTTTGCATATGCTAAAAGATTTTTTTATCCCAAATGTCGTCGGCCGTGAATTCAATCACCCTTCAGAAGTGCCGGACAGCCTGGCGCGGTATAAAGGAAACCGGATGGCAAAAGCGGGACTTGAATCGGCTGTATGGGATATTTATGCCAAAAAGAAGGGCGTATCCCTTGCTGAGGCATTGGGCGGAACAAGAGATAAAGTCCCTGCCGGGGTGGTAGTCGGCCTGGCGCCTCTTGACGATATGCTGAAGGAAATTGAGAGCTATCAAAAAGAAGGTTATCAAAGAATAAAAATTAAAATTCAGCCTGGGCAGGATGTGGAATTGGTCAAGGCCATCCGCAGCCGATTCCCAAACATCCCGCTTATGGCCGATGCCAATTCCTCTTACGAACTGAAGGATATCAGCCGTTTAAAGGAGCTTGATGACTATCATTTAATGATGATTGAGCAGCCGCTCCAAGCTGACGATATCGTTGACCACCGCCACCTGCAGAAACATTTGAAAACGGCCATTTGCCTTGATGAGAGCATTTGTTCAGTTGATGATGCGAGACGGGCGATTGAGCTAGGAAGCTGCAAAATTATTAATATAAAACCTTCTCGTGTCGGCGGCTTAACAGAAGCCTTAAAAATTCATGATTTATGCAAAGAGCATCATATGCAGGTTTGGTGCGGAGGAATGCTGGAAACAGGCATATCAAGAGCGCAGAACGTGGCGCTTGCTTCACTGCCTCAATTCACAATACCTGGCGATATATCTTCATCCTCACGCTATTGGGATGAAGATATTGTAACTCCTGATATTCGTATTGATAATGGATTTATTTCTGTGTCAAAACAGCCTGGTTTAGGGGTTGAGGTAAACCAAGATATTATGCGAAAATATGTGACCAAAATGGATGTTTTCACACAGCATGGTTAAGAAAAAAGCATTTTGCTATTTTGAATAAATGACACTGTGCTGTTACAGTAAAAGTGTTCGTTGAATACATCCCTTCTCGTTTGGACCGGCTGCTGACCCAGCCGGTTTTTTTATGTAAATCAGCTTGACAAAAATGGCCAAACGCGATAATTTTGCATAAGGGAAACTTTTTGTCCTGTGTAAATAAAACATGCTTTTGGCTAATTTAATGTCACATGTCTAAGAACCGACAACATAAGATAAAACAATCGGACATTGATGGCAAAGAGGAGGAGAAATATGAGACAAGGGCTGATGGCAGCAGTACTTTTTGCGACCTTTGCTTTAACGGGATGCGGAACGGATTCAGCCGGAAAAAGCGCTGATCAGCAATTACAAGTGACAGCGACAACATCTCAAATTGCCGATGCAGCAGAAAACATCGGAGGTAAGCATGTAAAAGTCACCTCTTTAATGGGACCGGGGGTTGATCCGCACCTTTACAAAGCTTCCCAAGGTGACACGAAAAAATTAATGTCTGCCGATGTTGTTCTGTACAGCGGGTTGCATTTGGAAGGGAAAATGGAGGATGTCCTCCAAAAAATCGGCGAACAAAAACAATCGGCGGCAGTAGCTGAGGCCATTCCGAAAAATAAGCTTATTCCCGCGGGGGAAGGCAAGACGTTTGATCCCCACGTCTGGTTCAGCATTCCGTTATGGATCTATGCGGTGGATGAAATTGAAGCGCAATTCAGCAAAGCAATGCCTCAGCACGCAGATGCCTTTCGGAAAAATGCCAAAGAGTACAAAGAATATTTGCAATATTTAGATAAGTGGTCGCGTAAGGAGATCGCACATATTCCGGAGAAAAGCCGTGTGCTTGTGACTGCTCATGATGCGTTTGCGTACTTTGGGAATGAGTATGGATTTAAGGTAAAAGGCCTGCAGGGACTCAGCACAGATTCGGACTATGGATTAAGGGATGTTCAGGAGCTGGTTGATCTTCTGACAGAAAAACAAATAAAAGCTGTGTTCGTAGAAAGCAGTGTATCTGAAAAATCAATCAATGCAGTGGTGGAAGGCGCTAAAGAAAAAGGCCATACAGTCACAATCCGCGGTCAGCTTTATTCGGATGCCATGGGTGAAAAGGGCACAAAAGAAGGCACATACGAAGGAATGTTCCGCCACAATATCAACACGATTACTAAAGCGCTTAAATAAAGAAAAGAGGTGGAGGATATGTTCCCTGTTGAGCTTGATAATGTGACGGTTGCTTATCATAAAAAGCCTGTACTGCAGGACATTTCGCTGCAGGTGCCTGAAGGAAAACTTATTGGCATTATCGGCCCAAACGGCGCGGGAAAATCAACCTTGATCAAAACGATTCTCGGTCTTGTGCCCCGTACTTCCGGAGACATCTCTATTTACGGCAAAGACTATAAGGATCAGCGGACCAGAATCGGATATGTTCCGCAGCGCGGCTCGGTTGACTGGGATTTCCCCACAAGCGCGCTCGATGTCGTCCTAATGGGAAGATACGGGAGAATCGGTTTATTAAAGAGGCCAAAGAAAGCGGATGTGGAGATGGCGAAGGCCGCATTAACAAAAGTCGGGATGCTTGATTATGCAAAGAGGCAAATCAGCCAGCTGTCAGGCGGACAGCAGCAGCGGGTGTTTCTTGCCCGGGCACTCTGCCAGAACGCTGACATTTATTTTATGGATGAACCGTTTGCAGGTGTCGATGCAGCGACGGAGCGCGCGATTATGACGCTGTTGGCAGAACTCAAAGAAAAAGGAAAAACCGTGCTTGTCGTCCATCATGATCTGCAGACCGCCGAGGATTATTTCGATTGGATCTTACTGCTTCATTTAAGAAAAATCGCTTTCGGACCAGCGGAAAACGTTTTTACGATCGAAAACCTGCAAAAAACATATGGAGGAAGGCTTACGTTTTTAAAAGATAAAGTGCTGGCAGAAGGACATAAGGAGTGAGCGCAATGTTTGAAAGTTTGTGGCTGCAGCTTCAGCATCCGAATACACAGTGGGTGCTGGCCGGTACGCTTTTGCTCGGGACGGCAAGCGGTGTTTTGGGCAGCTTTGTGCTGCTGAGAAAGCAAAGTTTAATCGGCGATGCGATGGCCCATTCAGCTCTGCCGGGAGTGTGTCTCGCTTTTCTGTTCACCGGGCAAAAATCACTGCCTTTCTTTTTGCTGGGGGCAGCGCTCGCCGGACTGCTCGGAACGTTTTGTATTCAGCTGATTCCTCGGCTTTCAAAAACAAAGGAGGACTCGGCGATCGGGATTGTTCTTTCTGTGTTTTTTGGCGTCGGGATCATTCTGCTGACATATATTCAGCAACAGGGGGCGGGAAGCCAAAGCGGGCTTGATTCTTTTTTATTCGGCCAGGCTGCTTCATTGGTCAGGCAGGATATCATCCTTATTGCAGGGATATCCGCTGTTCTACTGCTCCTATGTATTGTTTTCTTTAAGGAATTTACATTGATTACTTTTGATCTCGCGTTTGCAAAGGGATTAGGAATCCCGGTGCGTTTTTTAAACGGGCTTTTGGCTTGTCTGATTGTCTGTGCTGTCGTCATTGGGCTTCAGACTGTTGGTGTGATATTAATGGCGGCTATGCTGATTACACCTGCCATAACCGCGAGATATTGGACCGAACGATTAACCGGGATGATCATCATTGCCGGGATTACAGGCGGGGTCAGCGGAGTGGCCGGAACCCTGCTTAGCACCACGATGAAGGGAATGGCGACAGGGCCATTAATGATCTTATCTGCAACGCTGCTCTTTCTTTTTTCAATGATTTGCGCGCCTAAGCGGGGATTGGCTGCTAAAGCCATAAGGCTGATGAGGCTGCGGCGCAGAACAAGCAGGGAGCAAGTGCTTTTGGCGATTTATGAACAGTATGAAAAGAAAAATCTTTGTGTAACTGTTGAAAGTGTAAGAAAGAAAAGACGCCTATCCCCTTCATTATGCCTTAAGGCATTAAATGACTTGGAACAAGAGAGGTGCATTGAGCGTATCGAAAATGGGATTTGGCAAATCACAAGCAAAGGGATTGAAAAAGGCTATCACACAGCTTTGAAGCAGCGGCTGTATGAAGTGTATCTCATGCATGAAATGGAACTTGCCAATATAGAATCCGATCAGGACTACTTTGACCCGGACCGTTTACCGAGAGAAACGAGAGAGCGGCTTTATTCACTCTTAAAGCTGTATGGACGGATGCCTGAGCTTCGAAAAGTGTCTCATGATGCCGAGAAGGGACAGATCGCGAATGAGTTTTGAAGCATGGATTATAGCTACCGGTGTATTAGTCGGTGTAAGCTGCGGATTGATCGGCACATTTCTTGTACTGAGAAGCATGGCGATGCTGACCGACGCAATCAGTCATACAGTGTTGCTTGGCATTGTCGGCGCTTTTCTAGTGACGGGAAGTCTCGATGGGATTTATATGTTTATCGGCGCAGCCGCAACCGGTCTGTTAACGGCTTTCTTGGTTCAGCTTCTTCATAGCAAGGGGGTTCAATCAGATGCTGCCATAGGAGTTGTGTTTACATCCTTATTTGCAATTGGGGTTATTTTGCTTTCTGTGTATGGAGCGAATGTCCATCTCGATATTGAGCACTCGTTAATGGGAGAAATCGCTTTTGTGCCGTGGAATACGGTGACGGTATTCGGGGTTGATATTGGGCCGAAAGCGTTTTGGATGCTGGCATCTGTTCTGGTTTTAAACGTAGTGTTGATCAGTGTGTGCTATAAGGAGTTTAAAATCGCTTCGTTTGATCCTCAAATGGCCTTAGCCTTGGGAATACCGGTTTTGCTCATTCATTACGTGCAAATGGGCATGCTGTCCCTGACGACTGTTGCTTCCTTTGATTCGGTGGGTGCTGTATTGGTTGTGGCCATGCTGATTGTTCCGCCTGCTGCGGCACATTTGCTGACAGACCGGCTTCTTTATATGCTGATTCTCAGCGCGTTGATTGGCGGGCTGTCGGCGGTCATGGGCTATTTCTTCGCAACGTGGCTTAATGTTTCGATTTCAGGAGCGATGGCGGCCATGACAGGTGTATGTTATGCAAGCGCCTTTTTGTTTTCACCTGCAAACGGGGTCATAACTAAAAAGCTGAGAACACTCAACATGCAAAAAGAAAGAGCTGGCTGACGCAGCTCTTTCTTTTAATTACAAATCATGCGGCTTAAACGTTTTGCAGTCTGTTTCCCGGCTGTTTTCAGCCGTTTCACCAGTATGGCTGACAACATAAATGGCATCAGCGGTGCATTTGTTACCTTTGCCCCAATAAGAACAGTTGTTGACCTCACATAGAATTTTCTGCTCCATGCCATCCCCTCCTTATAAAGGTTCTGGATTAGTATAGCCGGCTGGCTTGCCCTCTATTCCTCCTGGCGGATATAGCGTTTATCTCGCATAAACATTTTCCAGAAGAAAAAGAAGCCCGGAAATAGAATGATAAATGCAACGATATACGTTGCAAACAGCGCTCTGAACGTTGCTGGCTCTGTGAAGCCTGACATGACTGTCACATCGGGATAAAGCATATACGGAAGATGCGCCCGCCCGTACGCGTAGCTTGCGAGAAAATACTGTATCCCAATCGCAACAAGTGCGAGACGCGGTTTTCCGATGTTTTGACCAAAGCTTTTGTTAGGCAGAAAAAGAGCGATTCCAGCAATGACAAATGTGATGAACGATGCAATAATCCAAGTAAAATCATTCATCATTCCGCTGTACAGCCAGTTTGCTTCATTCCGCATAGTTACCATAATGCATACAGCAAACAACAGTGAAATCGGGCCGGTAATCAGGGCGCTTTTTCTGTAGGCTCGGTACGCATCCTGTTCCTCTGCCACATTTGAAACATCTGCAAGCAGCAGCGAGGACAAAAATAAGGTGCTTAAAATCGCAAACCCGATAAATGAATAGGCGTTGGGGCTTGAAAAGATTTTAGACATATTTAAGTTATAGATTCCATCCGTTTTTTCTATAAACCCTCCGTGTGTCACAGGAAGCACCAAAATTAAAATAGCAGGAATGATAAAGCCGGAGATGCCGGAAATATATCTTAGCGTTTTCCGCTCCTTTGCTGTATTTGAAAACACGAGAAATCCGCTTCGAATCGCTAAAAGCAGTAAAATCATGCTTCCGGGAATTAATAAAACGGTGCCGAGCACAAATGTCGCGCCGGGGAAAAAACTGAAAAGCGCCACGACGATGGCCACAATAAAGACATTTGTGACCTCCCAAGTCGGGGACAAAAAGCGATTCGCAATATCGGTGGCCTTCATATGCTCCTTGTTTAAATAGATCATAGACCAAAATCCCGCTCCAAAATCCATTGTCGCCATGACGGCGTAAATAAACACAAAGCCCCAGATAATTGAGATGGCGATCAGAGCGTCAGTTGAAATCTCCATTTGTCGATCTTCCTTCCATTTGGTTTCCTGTTTGCGGAGCCATTACGACTCCGCTGTATTTAAATCTTCGTCAACCGGGTGCTTGCGGAAATAGTACAGCAGCACGTAGACGACAGCAGCGCCTAACACGGCATAAACAAATGTGAAAAACAAGAAGAGCACTCCGATCGAACCAGTCGTTGTTACGACATCCGATGTTTTCAGCAGATGATAGATGACCCAAGGCTGCCTCCCCGTACAGGCGAAAATCCAGCCGAATTCAATGCCGATAAGACTAAAAGGCCCTGCTGTCATGAAAATGACCAAAAGCCACGTCGGGAAACGGTCTTTCTTGAGCACCTTTCTCCAGACCACACCGATGATGGAATAAAGAATCAACAGCATGCCTACTCCGACCATCGCATTAAACAGCGTGTGAATAAAAAGCGGCGGCCATTCATCTCTAGGAAATGCATTCAATCCCTTTACAACAGTGTCAAAACGGTTCGCTGCCAAAAAGCTTAAAGCCCATGGAATCTCGATAGCCCATTTTACTTTTTCTTCATTCGGGTCGGTAAAACCGCCGATAGCGAGCGGGGCGTGGGATCTTGTTTCAAATAGGCCTTCCGCACCGGCTAATTTTTCGGGCTGGTATTCGTACAGCATCTGTGCAGATTCGTGTCCGTTCAAAGCGGTCAGCAATGAAAAAATACCGCCGATCGTCAGTGCGAGCAAAAGGGCTTTCCGGTGAAAGCGATAGACCTTTTCCTTTTTCCTCGTTCGGATCATTTTATACGCCGCAACAGAAGCCACGATAAACGCACCAGTCATAAACGCGGACAGCACGACATGGCCGGCAGTGATAAAAAAGCTAGGATTAAAAAACGCAGCCCACGGGTCAACATCTGTAATTTTTCCGTTTAAAATTTTAAAACCGGCGGGCGTACCTTCAAAAGCGTGAACATTCGTGATCAGAACAGCGGATGCTGCTGCCCCGACTAACACAAAGAAAACAGCAACAATCCTCATTGCAGGTGACAAACGGTCTGCAGCGTATACATAAATCGACATGAATAGGGCTTCAACAAAAAAAGCATAGATTTCAATTTGAAATGGCAGGGACATCACCCGGCCGATGACTTCCATAAATCCCGGCCATAAAAGCGCGAGCTGAGTGCCCGCGATCGTTCCGGTCGGTATGGCGACCCCCAGCAAAACGGCTTGTGCTTTCGTCCATCTTTTCGCCATGATCGCATAATGGTCATCTTTCGTTTTTTGATAGATCAATTCCGCCACTAAAATCATGAGCGGGAGACCGACTCCAAGTGTTGCGAAAATAATATGAAAGCCCATTGTCGTGCCAAAGAGGCTTCTGGCCAAAACTAAATCATCCACAATCGTAAACCACCTTTCTAAAAAGACGTTCTGTATGTATTTTGGGTTTATTATTTGCTTCCTCGGTTAGATTATTCTTCCTATTCTTAAATGCCATGAGGTTTACGATGTGAAAACAGAGGGAAGGATATAAGAAGATTGACAAAACGTTTGTAAGGTTATAAAATAAAACGTAATTATTACGATTTATTGAAAGGAGATTCACATGAAAGAAGGAATTCATCCGAAGAACCACAAAGTGATATTTCAGGATGTCAACAGCGGCTACCGTTTTCTCAGCACCTCTACGAAAACATCTAATGAAACAGCAGAGTGGGAAGACGGAAACACATATCCTGTCATTAAAGTAGAAGTAAGCTCTGACACGCATCCGTTTTATACTGGCCGCCAGAAATTCAATGAAAAAGGCGGACGAGTTGAGCAGTTCAAAAAACGCTATAACATGGGGAAATAAGGCAGACCAGAGGGTTTGTCTTTTTTTATTATGACGAATAAACAAGGGTTGTGATATATTGAAGAGTAAAAAGAATAGAAAGGGACAACGAACATGAGTCTTCTAAATGATATTCTCGAATTTAACAAGACATTTACTGAACAAAGAGAGTATGAAAAGTATCAAACATCAAAATTTCCAGATAAAAAAATGGCGATTCTTTCTTGCATGGACACTCGTCTGGTTGAACTGCTGCCGCATGCGATGAATTTGCGAAATGGTGATGTGAAAATCATTAAAAGTGCCGGTGCGCTTGTGACACACCCATTCGGAAGCATCATGAGAAGTATACTCGTCGCAGTGTACGAGCTGAATGCAGATGAGGTGTGTGTGATCGGGCATCACGATTGCGGCATGAGCAAAATCAGCAGCAAAAGCATGCTTGAAAAAATCAAAGCAAGAGGGATTCCGGAAGAACGCATCGAAACAATAAAGTACTCCGGTGTAGACTTTGATCAATGGTTTAAAAGCTTTGATTCAGTGGAAGCGAGTGTGAAAGACAGCGTAGATGTTATTAAACATCACCCGCTGTTCCCTGAAAACGTTCCGGTCCATGGCTTAGTCATTGATCCTAAAACCGGAAAACTGGATCTTATCGTAAACGGTTATAACAATTAATGTTTTTGTTTCTTTTCAGGAACGGGATCGACTCCTCCCGGATGGAACGGGTGGCATTTCAAAATCCGTTTGATTGTCAGCCATCCGCCTTTTAAAGCGCCATGTGTTTTAATCGCTTCGATTCCATATTGGGAACAGGTCGGATAAAAGCGGCACGTTGGCGGTGTCAGGGGCGAGATGAATTTTTGATATCCTCTGATCAGAGCGATGAATAGGGTTTTCATGTTTCTTCAGCAACCTTTCTGATGCAA
>NZ_JAVAXX010000227.1:0-10694 GCF_042709275.1 Bacillus sp. LR_5
TCGGAGATAGAAATATAAATTAAAAGACCCTGGCAACGCCAAGGTCTTTTTTAAAATTAACGTAACAATTGAAGTACGTTTTGTGGCTGTTGGTTTGCTTGAGCAAGCATCGCTTGAGAAGCCTGAGAAAGAATGTTGTTCTTTGTGAACTCGCTCATCTCTTTAGCCATGTCAACGTCACGGATACGAGACTCAGCAGCAGTCAGGTTTTCACCAGAAGCGCTCAAGTTATTGATTGTGTGCTCAAGACGGTTTTGTACCGCACCAAGTTTACCACGCTCAGAAGATACTTTGTTAATTGCAGAATCTACTTTAGTTAAAAGCGCATCTGTGTTAGCTGCCGTAGCTGTTGTTACTTTGTAATCTGCTTTTAACATGTCAAGACCTGTAGCCGCAGTACTCATATCCCCAATGTTAACTGTTAATTGTTGACCTTTGTTGGCACCGATTTGGAAAGTGAATCCATTTGTCTGCGTACCATCAAGAAGGTTTTTACCGTTAAAAGCTGTACGTTGAGAAATTCCATCTACCTCATCAAGAAGGTTATCAATTTCATCTTGAATGGCTTGAAGGTCTGTCGTTGCATCTTGAGTACCAGTGTTACCCGCTTGAACAGTTAACTCACGAACACGTTGAAGAATTGAGTGAGTTTCAGTCAATGCACCCTCAGCTGTTTGGATAAGAGAGATTCCGTCTTGAGAGTTTTTAGAAGCCATATCAAGACCTCTGATTTGTCCTCTCATTTTTTCAGAGATCGCAAGACCTGCTGCGTCATCTCCCGCACGGTTGATACGAAGACCTGAAGAAAGTTTCTCCATATTCTTTTGTGCTGCACCGTTATTTGAAGACAAACGGTTCAGTGTGTTAAGCGCTGCAATATTGTGGTTAATTCTCATTTTTATTTCCTCCCTGAATATGTTGTTTAGGCACGTCCTTGTGCCTCAATTTTGTAATCGGCGGAGCCATTTTTGCCCTCTCCCGGCTACATCATTAATATCGGATTGTCTCTGATTTTGTTAATACAAAAATAAAAAAATCCTCACTTTTTTTGTGAGGATAATGCGGAGATCACATCGCTGGATAACGCTGCTGCACGGTTATTTTCTTCCTGAATGGTCAAATAAATTTCTTTCCTGTGAATATCAATATGCTTTGGGGCGTCAATTCCAAGCTTCACTTGATCCCCCTCAACCGCAATCACTTTTACTTCAATATCAGCACCTATTTGAATCGCTTCGCTTATTTTCCGCGATAAAACTAGCATGATTCTCCTCCAATCGGATGCTTTGTCGTATATGAGGAGTCGTGTAAAACGACTTGCTTAGCCATCATGTTCTTGCGATTCACAATAATGGGAGCCAATAAATTCGCAGTAGACTTTTCAAATGGCTCTGCCATAGTCAATATTGTCATGACTTCTACGTCTTGAATATTATCGATATCCAAAAGTTCAGCAGTTGATTCATCAAGATCAAATTCATAATTCTTAAAAAAGATAAACGGACTTACGACGATAAACGCAAGATTTTCTGAAGTGACGGACTGCAGTGCCACGAATGGAGAGTCTTCTGAAAGCGGAAGTATGACAAATTGTTTTTCTTCTAAAAAGCCTGGAATCCCGCTTTCAAAAAGAATGATTTGTTCTTCTTTTATGTTCATTTGGCCATGGTACTTCGTATGAATGATCATTGTTCACGATCCTTTTCTTTTTACTTTTCGGGTGATTCTTTCGGGTATTCTACATCTATATTTAAATCAGGGTATTGGAGCATGTCAACCTTAACATTTCCTGGCGTATATTCAACAATTGGCTTATGCGGCTCAGCCTGAATAACAGGCTTTCGCGGCGTAATCTGAACATCAAGCTGTGACGGAGTATATTGTATTTTCACCCTAGATAGAGAAGGAGCATAATTTTCGCCTAATTGAATTTGGTGCATTTCAGAGTTCCTCCTTGCTTGTGAAGCGATTGGGTTCCCCTTATTTTCAATCCTCATAAGCTCGTCGCCTTCTTCTGCAGTACGCGCTATTCCCTCCATTACATCCTCATGCCCTTGTTGTGCGGCTTCTTCAATTCTCTTGAAAACATGCTTTCTGTCTAATTCTTCCCATGCTTGTGTCTGGTCAATCGTGAGTTTTCCAGGTGTCACCGATATTTCCATTTCCGCACTCGGCTGTTCGATCTCTAGATCAGCTTGAGGCTGCTCCATTTTTAAGCTGGCAGGTGTCGTTGTTAAACCAATTTTTCCTTGAACACTATGCATAATCAATCTGGGAATCTGCATCACTCTACCTCCTGAACTATAAAAAAAGCGAACTCCTGAGAGCCGCTTACTTTAAAAAGTCAATTAATGTAGGCTGAACAATTTGCGCATTAACGGCCAGAGTAGCCCTGTGCACACTTTGCTGCGCAATAAATTCAGTTATTACTTCTTCCAGTTCTACATCTTCATTGTCTGATAACACTTTGGTAGCTGTTTCTTCTTGCGCTGACAGTCTTGTATTAACCAATTCAAGACGATTATATCTCGCTCCAAGATCAGATCGTTCAGCACTCATGCCGTCAGAAAAATGATCAATATCATCTAAAACACTGTCCATGCCATCTAGCGAACCAGAATTTAGTGCTTTCTCAAAAGAATCAAGCATTTCAAATACATTCTGCCCGCTTTCAGAAGTGCCTCCAAAAGCTGACTTTGGATCTGAATTCACTTTCAATGACATATTATTTGATATATTGACTACGACATCAGCTGTATCAGAAATTGTATAAGTTCCGTCTCCGTTATCTGTAACCGGAGGCTTATCTGAATTTGTGCCATTAAAGATATATCTGCCGTTCACTTGTGTATTCGCAATATTTAAAAGCTGTTCCTTTAACTGCTTTACCTCTACGCCAATCGCTTGCCGCTCCGACTCGCCGTTTGTATCATTTTGAGCTTCAACCGCTAATTCTCTGACCTTTGACAGGATGTCAATTCCTTCTGTAATGTTTGTTTCTGTGTTTTCGAGCCAGGTAAAGGCTTGAGAAGCATTGCTTTTGTACTGCTGCACTTGAGACAGTTGCGTATTATACTTTAAGCTTTTCATTGCTACTACAGGATCGTCGGAAGCTTTTGAGATTTTTTTCCCTGAAGAAATCTGCGACTGGAGTTTATCCAGCTTCGAGTAGCTCGAACCGATATATCTCAGTGAGTTTTGCTGTATCATGCCTTGTGTTACTCTCATGTGACTCTACCTACCTTCCTCCAACACCCATGCCGTTGATCACTTTATCAAGCAATTCGTCTTGTAAAGTCACCATTCTTGCAGCTGCATTGTATGCGTGTTGGAATTGAATCATATTCGTCATTTCTTCGTCTAAAGAAACTGCGCTCATTTGCTGACGGTTTATGTCAGCATCATTCAGCTGTGTTTCTGTATTAGACGCCAGTCGATTAGCCTCTTGAGCTTCGATCCCTAGCTCGCCAATCAGACCCGCATAATAATCTAAAACACTAGTTTCTTTACCGTTAATGGTTATTTTACCGGTTAAAACATTTGCTAATTTTGTAGCATTTGCGTTATCGTTGGCTGCGCCAGTCAGTGAGAAAGCAATGTTTGCGCCTTTTGAATCTATTATGCTGTCAGCTACTTTGATCTTGCCCGCCGCGCCCTTGGCAGGTTCAGTTTCACCGCCAGTAAAATCAAAAAAGTCTCCGCCTTGTTCACCGCTCTTGGTCACACCATTTCTGTGCACTTCATTGAAAGCTTTCGCGAATTCAAGCGCCATATTGTCAAGATCAGAAAGCATTTCCGGGTATACGCCCTTTTCTTGGCCATCTGCTGTTATATACCCATAAGACTCTATAAATCCTAAAAGGGATCCCTTGCTGCTAAAGGACTCCGCCTGTACAGCTGTATCCCCGATTGAAATACTTGATACTAACCCAGTTTCATTATCATAGTTGGCTGCAAGTTCTGAAACCTCGTAATTTTTACCGTCCAAAACAGTTCCCAGCGACTGTTTATTTTTATCAAGGATTTCAATTGATACAGTTCCTTCAGCAGATGCAAGTGCATTCCCGCCTGATTTGTTGTAGCTGACTTTGATATCAACCATTGAGGATAATTTATCGATCAGCAAATCTCGCTGATCATATAAGCCATTCGGAAGAAGCCCGACCGGCTCTACTTGTGCAATTTGCTTATTTAAACTGTTTAATTGAGAAAGCAGAGAATTGACATCCAACACAGTTGTATTTAGCTCTGCTTTTAAATTCGATTGGACATTTGTAAGTGATTCAGAAATATAATTAAACGTTTCAGCTACAGCTTGTCCTTTTCGAGCAACAACAGAACGTGCACTTTCTTCATTTGTATTATTCGATAATTCCTGCAGGGAGTTCCAAAACGAATTGAGCACACTGTTCAAGCCGCTGTCATCCGTTTCATTTAAAACGCCTTCCATTTGGGACAGCGCTTTGGCCTTCGTGTCATAGTATCCGGCACTGTTGTTTTGAAGACGGTATTGGTAGTCAAGAAAGATATCTCTTATTCTCTCAACTGATTTTCCTTGAACGCCCGTACCCATTTGTCCCGCTGTTTTTTCTGCGTTTTTGGATACAGCAGGGAAATAGTCAGTTGCCTCCAATGAGACCCGCTGTCTTGTATAACCATCAGTATTGGCATTTGCCACGTTATTTGCAGTAGTGCTTAAAGCTGCCTGCTGAGCGCTTAACGCCCGCCTTGCAGTTTCAAGCCCCATAAAGGTAGATGTCATTTTCTGAATTCCTTTCTGCTAAGCTTTTGAATCAAACAGTTTCATTTGGCTGCTTTTCGGCAGCTCAGCTTTAATTGATTTGCTGTAATTGAAGTTATTTTCCTTAGGAACCAGCATATCGTACGAAATAGAGATGAATTGCAGCGCGTCTCTTGTCAGCTGCCTATTCATCTCATTTACTTTTTTCAGACGTCCGAGAACTTGAGAAAGAGACTCGTATAGTTGTTCCAGCTCTTCCTTTTCACTGCCTGCGGTTTTGGCGATACATGCGGAAATAGTATTATTTTCGCTATATCCGAGAAAGGCCGAAGTTGTTTTGATCCGGTCATCTTCTGTCTGCGTGATCGCTTGAATATATTTTTGCTCTTTTGTCAAAATGTTAGAAAGCTCTTTTGTTTTGCCGGCTTTGAGCGCTTCCGTCTTTTCTTCAGACAGCGTGAGCAGGTGCTCATGCAGAACGCAAAGTCGCTTCAATTGTTCAATAATTGCCTTCGCTGACATGGGCTTTCTCCTTTTTTATTGCTTTTTATAAAAATTAATTATATTTTTCGCGATATGATTTGCGTCTACTTTGTATGACCCGTTTTCAATTTGCGCTTTAAGCTGCGCAATTTTTTCCTGTCGTGAACCAGTGACTGCGTCGGATGCATGTTGCATTTCTTTAGCCTGTGATGAAATTTCAATTTTATCTTGAGACTGTGCAGCAGTTTTTTGCACCGCTTGCTTATCATAATTTTTTTGATATGGATTAACGGATTGTGTTCCAAATTGATTGATTTTCATAGGATTCCTCTCGCTTTCCGTTGCAGTCTTTAAACAATCTTAACCCTTTTATCGACTGCGTTTTCAGTTAGTTTAGGGAATCAGCTGTTTTTGGTATTATAGGCATAGTATGTGTCTTTTTTACTATTTTCTTTCTCGATTTTCAGAGCATCCTCGTGGTTCAAATGATCCATTTGATCCTTAATATCGGACTGGCAAGCCTTGCAGAATTTGCCTTCTCTAATCGATGTCCCGCACCTTTCACAAGGGTATGCCAAATTAGGAAGATGAGTGATCTGAATTCGCTTCTGCCTGATGAATTTCAATATCAGCTCTTCTTCCACACCTGTTTCTTCAGTTATCCGGCTCAAAGTTGATTGCCGGTTTTCCTGTTTTCTTAAAAATTTATAGACAGTCTCAAATGATTTTTCTTCTTCCTTAATACACGCCTGACATACGGTTTGCAGCTTTGTTTTTAAAAATAAAGCATTGCATTTCGGACAATTAGCCAGTTCTCCCATCTTTTTTTCTCCTTATTAGATAATATGCCTGTGTCAATTTCTAGTGATTATATCGGCATAAAAACAGAATCATTTAGCTTCTGATCAAGGTAAAAGATGACACTGAAGCGGCTTTTCCTTTTTCTAATAAGCAACGGGCTGCGAAGTGCAAGGTGGCGCCTGTTGTATAAAGATCGTCTATTAAAATGATATTCATACCTGCTGCTGAATTATTTTTTGTATCAAAAATGCGCTCTGATAGCAGGCGTTCTGTTTTCTTTTTCTTTGACTGTTTCTCATTATTCAGGCGAATGAGGGGATGGTGGGAAGGCCGGTCTAAACATTCTGCCAAGAGCTGTGCCTGGTTAAAACCGCGCTCTTCTTCCCGTTCCTTGCTCAGCGGAATAGGTACAAGAACAAAATGCTTATCGGGGTAAACCTTAGAAAAGGTTGAAGAAAAATCACTTTTAAATGCATTTATGATTTCTGCATCTCCTCTAAATTTAAAACGGGAGAGCGCTTCTTTCATCATATCATTATATGTGTAAACTGAACGGTTTTGACGCAATAGCAAACTGTCTCTGATCCTTGTTCTCCACACCTCGCAATCCCTGCATACGGCATGAACAGATTGAGGTCTGCCGCACAGGGGGCAGATATGTCCTGTGATTTTCTTTAATTTGCTTCTGCAAGAATAACAAACCTTTTCATCAGGCTTTAGTAAAAAAAGGGCTCTCCATGTAACATCTTGAGAAAATTGCGAATCACATAATAAACAGATCAGTTTATGAATGCCTCCTCCTGCTTCGTTTGACATAAATCGCTTGGACTCTCTGAAACTACTGCAGCAGATTCAGCCAAAATGACAAGCATTGCTGTGTTTTTTTGTTTATCTACCAGCTCAGCTTTCGTATATGCGATCTTTTTAAGATCAGTAACGTAGGATGGACTCACTTTGTTTAAAGAAAGTGCCAATACATCGTTTTGGCATACTTGGCAAGTACAGGCCATATGAAGCTGGTCCATATATCGGTCGAGCAGTTCTTTCATTACGATTTCTTTTGAATTGACAAGCATTTTTACAGCTCCTCATCATCGGTTATATGAGTATACTGTACCACGTTTTCAAATAATGGCTAGTCTGTACATTCAACTTTTGCTGCCAATTCATTCATTTCTTTTATATGCTTTCTTGCATCGAGCATACTCTTTGTTTTGCCGAAGTGAAAGTAAATGACATCGCCGTCCGCATATTCTTTATGCCGGCCGGTTCTTCCTGCAATTTGAACAAGTGCGCTTTCCGTAAAGATAGACGATTCCGCTCCTAGTACACCCGTTTGCACCTTGGGGACTGTGACGCCTCTTTCCAGTATTGTTGTTGTGATTAATAGATCGAGCTGACCATCTCTGAATTGCTGCACTTTCTCCTTTCTATGCTTGTCTTCCGCGTGCACAGATGCGGTTCGGCAATGAACACCTTTAAAGCACGCAGCAGCCTTTTCCAGAATAGAAACGGAAGGAACGAATAAAAAAACAGGCCTCCCTTCTTTTACATGAAACTCTATCCATCTTTTCACCGCTGGCGGAATTTTATTTCGGTTTAATTTCTTCTTCCAGTTTCCACACCATACAAAGCGCGGTTCGGGTAAAGGTTTCCGGTGGTGTCTTGCGGGGATGCGAACTGAATGTAACTGTCCGTTCAGTGCTTTTCTTTTTAATTCTTTAGGAGGTGTTGCACTTAAATAAACGAGGGTGCTGTTTTTCTTTCTTGCTTTTTGAACAGCGAATTGAAGGGTTTGATCAGCAGAATATGGGAAAGCGTCAACTTCATCAATGATCATAACATCGATTGCATCTTTATATCGCAAAAGCTGATGCGTAGTGGAAATCATAAGCGGAGATAGCCGCCCTTTGTCATCGCTTCCTCCGTAAAGCGCTGAAATGTCAGCACCCTGAAAGGCAGCCTTGAGCCTTGGAGCAAGCTCTAATACAACATCGGTGCGAGGTGTTGCAATACATACACGCAGTCCTTGATTTAACGCTGATTCTATACCAGGAAACAGCATTTCTGTTTTGCCAGCGCCGCAAACCGCCCAGATGAGGAGCTCTTCTTTTTTTGATATTGCTTCAATTAAAACATTGGCGGCTTTTTGTTGTCCGCTTGAAAGCTTGCCGTCCCATGTCAGTTTAATTGACTGCCAGTTTGGTTCATTTTCCTCTTCCCATGAATATAAAGGAACCTCCTCACTCACTCTGCCCATCATGACACAGGAACGGCAATACAGCTTATTCTTTCCAGATGAGTGATAAAAAGAAAAATACCGCTGATCAGTTTGTCCGCACCTATTACATCTATATCTCCGTTTATTTATGGATATAGAATTTTCAGCAGTGATATATCCATTCTTGATATGCCATTCAATCATCTCATCGGAAAATGAGAGCTCAGTCCTGAGTAAATGACGGCTTCGAAGCGTCTGCTGCAATTCTCTAGAAAAGGAACTGTTTTTTTCAACTGGCACATTCACATAGCACGCCTCCTTTCGAGACAGTATGCCTGAATGAATATTTTCTGTCCAACTATTAAAATAAGAATATAAAAAAATCTCCGCTCTAAAAACGGAGATTTGGCCTTATTTAAAACACCAGCAAATTCCTAGCGCACCTTCACCCAAATGAGTGCCGATTACCGCGCCAAAATAGCTGTTATAAAATTCAACATGAGGATATTTTGCAGAAAGCTCTTCAATGATTTTCGCTGCTTCTTCCTCTCGATTAGCGTGGATAACAGCAGCTCGCATAGGCAACCCTTTACTCGCATCTTCATCTAAAAGCTCATAAATTCGCGAAATTGCTTTTTTACGTGTGCGAATCTTCTCAAAAGGCACAATTACCTTATTGTCAAAATGAAGGATAGGCTTTACCTTTAGAAGACTACCAATGAAGGCTTGGGCGCTGCTTAATCGCCCGCCGCGCTGAAGATGAGCTAAGTCATCTACCATAAAATAAGCTCGAACTGTTTTTTTCATTTCTTCCAATTCTTTTATAATATCTTCCGGCGATGATGCTCCGTTTTTAATTAATTCAGCGGCTTTAAGAGCATAAAAGCCTTGGGCTAAACAGCTTATCTCTGAATCAAATGGATACACATCAATATTGTCGACCATTGAATCAGCCGTTGCCGCACTGCTGAATGTTCCGCTGATCCCGCTGGAAAGATGGATACTGATAACCGCATCATAAGACTTGCCAAGCTCTTCATACAACGCAACCAGCTCGCCGATTGGCGGCTGAGAAGTCGTCGGGAGCTCATTATGTTTTTTCACTTCTTCGTAAAAGCTTTTCCAGTCCAACTCAATTTCTTCACGGTAAGTCTCCTCCCTAAAAACAACCTGGAGAGGGATCATATGTATCTGATGTTGTTCACGCATTTCTTTCGGAATATATGCCGTGCTGTCTGTTACGACTGCAATATTCATAGCTTCGATACCTGCCTTATTGCTTTATAACTCTATTGTAAGGGAAACGGCAGCCTAAAAAAAGACCTGCCTAGTAAAAGGCAAGTCTCCTATTATACTATCTCATTTCTACCCAGCCATTTTTAATGGCGACCACAACGGCTTGCGTCCGGTCGTTTACATTCATTTTTTGTAAAATATTGCTGACATGGTTTTTAACGGTTTTCTCACTGATAAACAATGATTCACCAATACCGCGGTTGCTTTTTCCGTCTGCAAGCATCTGCAGCACTTCACATTCCCGCCTAGTTAAAATATGTAATGGTCTGCGGATTTCAGGGTAAACCTCATGTTGAGGGTGTGCAGAAACTCCGCTTGTTGCAAGGCGGCGGAATTCGTTAACGAGGTTGTGAGTAACCTTCGGATGGAGGTAAGATCCGCCCTCAGCCACTACTTTAACCGCTTCAATTAATGTATCAGCATCCATCTCTTTCAGCAGATAACCTCTTGCACCTGTTTTCAGGGCATGTGTTACATAATTTTCGTCATCGTGAATTGATAGAATAATTACTTTAGATTCAGGATACAGCTCTACAAGCTGTTTTGTAGCTTCCACACCATTTACGTTTGGCATATTGATATCCATGATCACAACATCAGGATGATAGTGCTCAACAATACGAGCCGCTTCGTCCCCGTCATCACCTTCGGCTACCACTTCAAAGGTAGGTTCAAAATCCAATATCCGTTTAACACCTTCACGAAATAACTGATGGTCGTCGATAATAACAATGTTTACTTTAGTCACAAGCCACGCCTCCTTATATTATTGTTCTATATACTCTAGCATTCGGTCAATATGCCTTTTGGCTCTATTTTACAAATCATAGTCAAAGAGATAACGGAACCTTAATCATAATAAATGTCCCAAGACCTATTTTCGAATCTATTGTCATCGTTCCTTCCAATAAATCTACTCTTTCTTTCATGCCCAGCAAGCCGAATGATTTGTTTTTCTTCTCTTTCGCTTCCTTCAGGTCGAACCCTTTACCGTTATCTTTTATCATTAAAATCACAAAATCCTTTGTGATCTCAACTTTGACTGTAATTTCTTCAGATTCAGAATGCTTTAGCGCATTAGACACAGCTTCCTGTGCGAGCCTGAAGAGCGCAACCTCAAACTGAGGCGCTAGCCTCTGATCCTCTGTTTCT
>NZ_JAVAXX010000228.1:0-10683 GCF_042709275.1 Bacillus sp. LR_5
TCAATTTTGTATAAAGTGTGAATAAAAAACTTTTGTATAGCAATCCATTTACTTTTTGTAAAATTAAGTTAGAATTAGAAGTGTTTACATAGGGGAAGGATCAAAAAGGGGGAAGGGAAATGAAATGGAACCCGCTTATTCCATTTTTATTGATCGCTGTTTTAGGAATTGGTCTAACTTTCTTTTTATCAGTAAAGGGGCTTGATGACTCTCGGGAGATTGCAAGCGGCGGAGAAAGCAAATCTGCTGAAAAGGAAGATGCAAACGCTTCACCGGAGGATATTTACAAGGCAAACTGTATCGCGTGCCACGGTGAAAATTATGAAGGTGTTTCAGGTCCGAGCTTAAAAGGTGTAGGGGATAAGAAAGATGTCGGTGAGATTAAAACAAAGATCGAAAAAGGTGGCAATGGAATGCCTTCCGGTCTTGTTCCGGCTGATAAGCTAGATGATATGGCAGAGTGGGTGTCAAAAATTAAATAACAAATCTATCTTTCTCCTTATTCGTTCTCAGGCCGCCGAGATGTTCTCGACAGCCTTTTATTTTTGTCTGCGTATGTAGACACACATCAAAAGAAATAAACTGAAAATCATTCGCTCAGCTTGGATTCCGGGCTGATTTTTTATATGATAGTAAAGGAAAAAATGATGGAGAAAAGTTGTGATGACAAGTGAACGAATTAAAATTATCTAAACGATTGCAAACAGTAGCGGAATACATACCGAATGGAGCGGTGATGGCCGATATCGGGTCTGACCACGCTTACCTTCCTTGTTATGCGGTGCTGAATCATAAAGCCAGCGGGGCAATTGCGGGAGAAATAACAGACGGCCCGTTTTTGTCTGCCAAGCGGCAGGTAGAAAAATCAGGCTTAAGCGCGCACATTTCTGTAAGGCAGGGAGACGGCCTGGAAGTCATTAAAAAAGGTGAAGCCGATGCCATTACGATTGCCGGAATGGGCGGATCTTTGATCGCTCACATTTTAGAAGCGGGTAAAGACAAATTAACCGGGAAAGAACGGCTTATTTTACAGCCGAATATTCATGCTGTTCATATCAGGGAGTGGCTTTATAAAGAAGGATATGCGCTGACAGATGAAGTGATCCTTGAAGAAGACGGAAAGTGCTATGAGGTGCTTGTCGCCGAAGCGGGAGACAGAGATGCGGCTTATGCCGGTATTTCATTATCAGCTGGTATGCTCGTCGGCCCTTTCTTGGCAAAAGAAAAGAGTGCTGTCTTTTTGAAAAAATGGACACAAGAGCTTCAGCACACGCAAAACATTTATGAACAGATCAGCCGAGCTGCAAGTACAGAGCAAAATAAACAGAAATTAAAGGAGCTCGCGGATCGAATAGAGCTGCTAAAGGAGGTTATCGATCATGGCTAAAAGCGTAAATGGGCAGCAGATCATCCAGCTGTTTGAACAATTTTCCCCGAAAGCCTATGCGGTCGAAGGCGATAAAATCGGCCTGCAAATCGGCACCTTAAACAAACCGATTAAAAATGTGATGGTTACACTTGATGTGTTGGAGAGTGTTATCGATGAAGCGATTGAAAAAGAGGTTGATTTGATTATTGCACACCATCCTCCTATTTTCAGGCCGCTAAAGCATATTTCAACAGATCAGCCTGCCGGAAGGTTAATTGAAAAGTGTTTGAAGCATGATATCGCTGTTTATGCAGCTCACACAAATTTAGACATTGCAGACGGCGGCGTCAATGACTTGCTTGCTGAAGCATTAGAGCTGAGTGAAACAGAGGTGTTGGTGCCTACTTATACTGATCCTCTGAAAAAGCTGGCCGTATACGTGCCGAAGGAATATGAAGAGCAGGTCAGAACAGCGCTTGGAAATGCGGGAGCCGGCCATATCGGCGAATACAGCCATTGCGCATTTTCATCTGAAGGAATCGGCAGCTTTAAGCCATTGGATGGCGCCAAGCCTTTTATCGGTGAAGTGGGAGAGCTTGAGCTTGTTCATGAAGTTAGGCTAGAGACTGTGTTTCCTAAAAGCATCGAAAAAGGTGTTATACATGCAATGATAAAAAGCCATCCATATGAAGAAGTCGCTTACGACATCTATCCTGTCGAACAGTCTCCTGCCGAAAAAGGGCTCGGCCGTGTCGGAACACTTAAAAATGAGATGACGCTCAAGGAATTCGCTTTATTTGTAAAAGACAAACTTGAAGTGAATGGCGTCAGAATGGTGGGTGAAGCTGACAGCATGGTGAAGAAGGTAGCTGTTCTAGGCGGAGATGGAAACAAGTATATTCATCATGCGAAACGAAAGGGCGCCGATGTTTACGTCACAGGAGATTTATACTTCCATGTGGCTCATGATGCGATGATGCTAGGCCTGAATGTTGTTGATCCGGGACATTACGCGGAAAAAATCATGAAAGAAGGCGTCACGAGAAAATTGACGTCAATGTGCAATGATAAAAAGCTGGACGTAACTATCTTTGTTTCTGAAACAGATACAAATCCATTTGCATTTCTATAAAAAAACTGAGGCTTATACAGCCTCAGTTTTTTGCTTTTACTTTCGGAAGTATTTTTTTGAGCGGTACATTGTGTTCCGTTGTCCAAGTTGATGGATCTTCATGCTCATACTGCTCCAAAAAGCGAATGACTTCTTTTGTGATCGGCGTTGGTGTTGAAGCCCCCGCAGTAACTGCAACGGTATTAACGCCTTTCAGCCATTCGAGTTTTAATTCGCTTAGGTCTCCGATTCGGTATGCTTTTGTGCCGGCTATTTCCTCTGACACTTGAGCGAGCCTATTTGAATTGTTGCTTTTCGGGTCGCCGACAACGATTGTTAAGTCCGCTTTTTTCGCTTGTTCTGATACAGCTTCTTGCCGTACTTGAGTAGCGAGGCAAATCTCTTGATGATATTCGACATGAGGATATTTCTCTTTGACAAGCTCCATGATGTCGTGAACATCCCATTGAGACATCGTTGTCTGATTGGTCACGATTAATTTCTCTGCTTGGATATCAAGGTTTTTCACATCTTCTTCTGTTTCAACTAAGTGAACGATCTCAGGCGCTACGCCAACGGCTCCTTCAGGCTCTGGATGCCCTTTTTTGCCGACATAGATCACGTGATAACCTTTTTCTTTCATCTCTAGAATTAAATTGTGGGTTTTCGTCACATCCGGACATGTAGCATCAATTGCGACTAATCCTTTTTCCTCAGCGATTTTTCTGACTTCGGGAGAAACACCATGCGCAGTGAAAATAACAGTTCCTTTTTCAACCTGCTTCAGGATGTCCAGACGGTTAGCACCGTCCAAAGTAAAGATTCCTTCCTCTTCAAACGCATCAGTGACGTGTTTATTATGAACAATCATCCCGAGTATATAGATGGGTCTTGGCAAGCTTTTATCTAGTGACGCGTTTTTGGCAATGACCATAGCATCAACAACGCCATAGCAATAGCCGCGCGGCGAAATTTTAATTACGTCCATTTTCGGTTGTCCTCCAATACTGAAGTGAGTAAAGGCAATATAAAAAGCCGTAATCAAACGGCTCTATTCTTGCATTCTTCTGATCTCATTATAGCCAATCTCACTTCAGATATCAAAGAATGTTAAATATATAATCTCGGCTTTGAACTGCCTGATGTTCTTTTCGGAGAAGGAGAGGCAGCTTCATTTTTCTTCGGGGCAGATGTTTTTGATTTTTGTTCTTTACTGTCAGATGTTTTTGATTTCTTGGATAGAGAAGAACTTTTTGGTTGTGATTTTTTGTTCCCATCTGAGCTTTTGGTTTCAGCCTCGTTCTCTGTTTCTGAGGTTTCTTGTGAATCTGTTTGATTTTCATTTTCCTCATTGCTCTCTGTATCATCACTTTTACTTAATTGGCTGTACAGCTTCATCATTGCCGGCAGATTGCGGACTAATGGGCCGTACTGCTGGATCATGGGGGTGACTTGCTGAGCCATACCTAGCACTTTTTGCACATTCCCAAGCATACTGGATAAAGATGCAGGATTGGCGATATTTTGAATGCTTTGCAGACCTGCTCCCCCGCTCGCTGCGGCGCCTGCTCCTGGAGCTCCGGCGCCGCCAGCGCCTCCTCCGCCGGGTAAGAACCTTGACAGCATTCCTTTTAGGCCTCCGCCCGCACCATTTCTCGCCCCGGCATTTGCCTGAGGAAGAAATTGTCCGGATTGCTGAAAACCTTGCTGCTGCGGTCCAAATGAAGGCCTTCGCATATTAGGCGGTCTTCTGCCCATCATTTGCTGATTTGGCATGGGGCGGGGCGGTCCGGCCTGCGGATAATTTCTCATCGGCTGCTGCGGTGAAAACATACTTGTACCTCCTTTCAGCTCTCTCTGCTATTAGAATATGCATGGGCTGCGGTATTTGCTTTACATAACTGAATAAAACAAACGCCTTGCAAACGTGGTGTTTTTATGCAAAATCGGGTATAATGTGATGATGGACACATAATGTGCCGCTTTAAGGAGCTGGGAAAAATGAAAGAAACGAAATTTGAACTTTATGAATTGAAACCATTTATTATAGATGCAGTACACCGCCTTGGTTTTTACGAACCGACTGATATTCAGAAAAGGCTGATTCCTGCAGTGTTAAAAAAAGAAAGCGTCATCGGCCAGTCACAGACGGGAACTGGAAAGACGCATGCTTATTTACTGCCTTTATTAAACAAAATCGATCCTGCCAAGGATGTCGTTCAGGTTGTCATTACGGCTCCGACTAGAGAGCTTGCCAACCAGATTCATCAGGAAGCGCTTAAAATCACACAGGGTGAGGAAGGCAGCCAGATTCGCTCGAAATGTTTTATCGGAGGCACAGATAAACAAAAATCGATTGATAAACTGAAGACACAGCCGCATCTTGTTGTCGGTACGCCCGGACGGATTGCCGATTTAATCAAAGAACAGGCGTTAAGTGTTCATAAAGCGGAATCTCTCGTCATTGATGAAGCGGATTTAATGCTGGACATGGGATTTATTGCAGATGTAGATTACATTGGTTCTCGCATGCCTGAGGATCTGCAGATGCTTGTGTTCTCAGCGACGATTCCGGAAAAGCTGAAACCATTTTTGAAAAAATATATGGAAAATCCGAAATACGCCCACGTGGAGCCAAAACAGGTGACTGCTGCGAAAATCGAGCATATTCTTATTCCTTCGAAACATCGTGACAAGGACAAGCTCCTTTTTGACATCATGTCTCATCTGAATCCATACTTGGGCATTGTGTTTGCCAATACGAAAAACACTGCTGACCATATCGCTCAATATTTAACTGGAAAAGGTATGAAAATCGGGCTGCTGCACGGCGGATTAACGCCTCGTGAACGGAAAAAAGTCATGAAGCAGATCAATGATTTAGAATTCACTTATGTCATTGCAACGGACCTTGCCGCAAGAGGCATTGATATTAAAGGTGTCAGTCATGTTATCAACTATGAGCTGCCGGATGATCTCGATTTCTATATTCACCGTGTGGGCAGAACGGCTCGCGCTGGCTCATCAGGACAAGCGATGACCATTTTCGAGCTTTCTGATGAGGATTCATTAGCCAGACTTGAGAAAATGGGCATCGAATTTGATTACTTAGAGCTTGAAAAGGGCGAGTGGAAAAAAGGCGATGACCGCCAGCGCCGCAAAAAACGCAAAAAAACGCCGAACGAAGCGGATGAAATTGCGCATCGTCTTGTGAAAAAGCCGAAAAAGGTAAAGCCTGGATATAAAAAGAAAATGAGCTACGAGATGGAGAAAATCAAGAAAAAACAGAGAAGAAACCAATCTAAAAAAAGAAAGTAGGGGAACCTGTTGTTGAGAATAGGCTCACACGTCTCTATGAGCGGAAAACATATGCTTCTTGCTGCAAGCCAGGAAGCAGTCTCTTATGGAGCGAACACGTTTATGATCTATACAGGCGCACCACAAAATACGCGCCGAAAGAAAATTGAAGACTTAAATATAGAAGCTGGCCGGGCACACATGCAAGAAAACGGCATTGACGAGATTATCGTACACGCGCCTTATATTATTAATATTGGCAACACGACAAATCCGTCGACTTTTGAGCTTGGTGTCGATTTTCTTCGTTCTGAAATTGAGCGGACAGCGGCCATCGGAGCAAAGCAAATTGTCCTTCACCCGGGCGCTCACGTAGGAGCGGGAGCTGAAGCAGGCATCAAAAAAATTATTGAAGGCTTAAATGAAGTGATTGATCCGAATCAAAATGTCCAGATTGCATTAGAAACTATGGCAGGAAAAGGATCAGAATGCGGCAGAAGCTTTGAAGAGCTTGCACAGATTATCGATGGCGTTACGCATAATGAGCATTTGTCAGTATGCTTTGACACGTGCCATACACATGATGCCGGATATCAGATTGTCGAAGACTTTGACGGAGTGCTGAATGAGTTCGATAAAATCGTCGGTATTGACCGTATTAAAGTGCTTCATATCAATGACAGCAAAAATGTCAAAGGTGCAAGAAAAGACCGCCATGAAAACATTGGCTTTGGTGAAATCGGATTTGACGCCCTGCAATATGTTGTTCACCATGAGCAGTTAAAAGACATTCCAAAAATTCTTGAAACGCCGTATGTCGGTGAAGATAAAAAGAATAAAAAACCGCCATACCGTTTCGAGATTGAAATGCTGAAAGAAAAACAATTTGATGACACATTGCTCGAAAAGATTTTACAGCAATAAAAAATGGGGGATAGCTCCCCCATTTTTTAGGTTGTAAATTGTTTGAATAGTTCATTAACAGTTTGGGCTGTTTCTTTTGATGTAATTGCCTCTACTTGTTTCAGCAGCCGCGTTCGTTCACTCTCGTTAAAAATGTTCACATTTTTCCCGTATAACAGGTTTGCTACTTCAATGGCCTGCGGTCTTGTTAAACTGATTCCGTATTGTTTTGAGTACTTCAGCAAATCGTCAGCAGTAGCCTGATTAAGCCGCTGCAAAATAATTCTTTGAAATAAAATCATCGACCATTCCACCTCCAGACTTAATGTATGGGCAAAACAGTAAAATGTGTCAGTGTTTAATGGTAAAATAGATTAATAATGTATTTAAAATAGTTATTGCAGGAAAGGAGATTTTATGACCCCAACAAAACAACATAAGAGAGAAACATTTTCCCACTTTATTTTCAGGGTCTTCATGATTCTGGCAGGAGCTGCATGTGCGGCTGTAAGTATCGAATTATTTTTAATCCCCAACGATTTTATTGATGGCGGGATCATCGGTGTATCACTAATTTTAGACCACCTCTTTAAGTCAACCCCAATTCTGAATTTCGCTTTATTCGTTGTCATGTTAAATATTCCTTTTATGATCTTCGGATATAAATATATCGGTAAGACCTTCCTTGTCTCTACGATGATTGGGATTGTTGGGCTTGCCGTTATTGAATCCTCGCTTCACCATGTAGAAGCTATTACAACTCAGCCTATCTTGGCCACTGTGTTCGGAGGTCTTTTACTCGGCTTTGGAGTCGGGCTCGTTATTCGAAACGGAGGTTCAATGGATGGTACAGAAATTCTCGGTATTTTGCTGACGAAAAAGTTGCCGTTTTCAGTAGGTGAGTTCGTTATGTTCATCAATGTATTCATTTTCATTTGGGCTGTTTTTGTGTTCGGTCCTGAGCAAGCAATGTACTCTTTCATGACTTATTATATTGCGATGAAAACAATTGATGCCGTAATCCAGGGGCTTGATGAAACAAAAGCTGTCATTATAGTGTCTGATCAGTATGATGAGATTTCCGACGCGATTTTGCACCGTCTCGGTCGCGGAACAACCAAGCTGAAAGGGAAAGGCGGATATACGGACGAAGAAAAGGACGTGATTTACGCGGTTGTCACAAGGCTGGAAGTGACTAAGCTAAAATCGATCGTGTTTGAAGTCGATCAAAATGCATTCATAACAATTATGAATACTCATGAAACGAGAGGCGGGAAATTCAAAAACGCAATCCACTAGGCTTTCATTTACTTTTATTCATTTTATGGGTATAATTTTATCTGCAGTAGAGAAAATGGCTTGCTGGTCAGACAGCTGCCATTTTCTTTTTCATACATGTGATACGTTCTTAAGCAAAGCGAAAAGGGGGAACCTTCATGAACGTACAAGAAGCGCTGAACCTACTGAAAGAAAATGGATATAAATATACAAACAAACGGGAGGATATGCTGCAGCTTTTTGCTGATTCAGACAGATATCTTACCGCTAAAAACGTACTGTCTGCATTAAATGATGATTATCCCGGCTTAAGCTTTGATACAATCTACAGAAACCTTTCTTTATATGAAGAACTTGGTATTTTGGAAACAACCGAGCTGTCCGGTGAAAAACTCTTCCGATTTAAGTGTTCATTTACCCATCATCATCATCACTTTATTTGTCTTGCTTGCGGTAAAACCAAGGAAATTGAATCATGTCCGATGGACAAGCTTTGTGATGATTTGGATGGCTATCAGGTCAGCGGGCATAAATTTGAGATTTACGGCACATGCCCTAATTGTACAGTGGAAAATCAAGAAAACACGACTGCTTAATTGCATATATATGAGAAAAGGAGCCCAGTTTGGCTCCTTTTTCAGTTATTGACACGTATGAAGTGATGTTTGTTTTTATTCATCCATTGAACGGCTTCTAGCCAGTTGTTTACTCTGATGATGTTTGAATCAATTGGAAGCTGATTATAAGGGGAATTGAATAAAATTACCGGTATACCGGCTTCTTTCGCGATCATCATCGCGTTTCCGTGATGATCCTCAAAAAACAAGTCGATGTTATGATTTTTGACTGCCTCAACTTTATGATGACCGCCAACGAGTTCGATGTGGTCGTAGTGAATGTTTTGTCTGTCAAACCATTCATAGGTAATATCAGTTAAATGAGTCCGTCTTGCTGTAATATAAATAAGCTTGTGCTCCTCTTTGAGGAGGTCAAGTGACTGTTTTGCATGCTGTGCAAGCAATGCTTCCTTATATATGATCGCTTCATTTTGATTCATCCAATCCCAAAATTCTTCCTGCGTAATGTTTAACAGCTTTGTTAAATCATAATCCGTCATATCGTTTAATGAAATGGAAAGATTAAACGAGCGGTTCAAATAAGGGACGAATGTATCCTGAGCCGTGATTGTGCCGTCAATATCTATTCCTAAGCGTAACATGCCCACACTCCTTCAGTTTCATCCCTTCAAGTGTAACATAAACAATTGACATTAACAGAAAAGTTTAGCAAACATGAATCAGGCGAAATAGATCAAACTATAAAAGCTCCTTTAATAAAAACAGAAGGGGGAATTGAAGGTGGCAAACGATTACGAAAAACGTGATAACAACGGCTACTATGTTGATCATGGTTCTGAAGGAACAAATATTACCCGCGACAATGATGGTTTTTTTGAGGAAACGGCTGCTGAAATCGCAGAGCCTTACCGTGCTGCTGACCGCAGCAATGACCGAGACAATGACCGCAGCGGCGGCAATGTCAATGAAGGACGGGGAATAGGGTATATTGCTTTAGCCTTGTCCATTATTTCATTGTTTGTACTGCCTGTTTTATTGGGAGCTGCCGGTATTATTGTCGGCTATATCGCAAGAAGAAGAGGTGCCCAAGGCCTTGGAGCTTGGGCGATGGGTATCGGTGTCGTCTCATTAGTGCTTGGAATATTTATTATTCCTTTCTTCTAACACAAAAAAGCTTGACGGGTTCCCGTCAAGCTTTTTGTGTCTCTTCTTTTAATTTTGCTTTTTCAGCTTCAAGCTTTGCATAGTGTTCTTCAGCAAGAATGTCGATTTCTTTCTTGAGTTCTTCTACCATTGTTTCCTCTGGAACCTTACGGACAATTTTCCCTTTCCGGAATAACAGCCCTTCGCCGCGAGCTCCGGCGATGCCGATATCAGCTTCTCTCGCTTCACCAGGTCCGTTTACGGCACAGCCGAGAACAGCGACTTTAATCGGCGCTTTAATTTTAGAAATATATTCTTCCACTTCATTGGCAATGCTGATTAGATCAATCTCAATACGGCCGCAAGTCGGACATGAGATGAGCGTGGCAGCATTGGAGGCTAAACCGAAAGATTTCAGAAGCTCTCTTGCTACTTTTACCTCTTCCACAGGATCTGCGCTTAATGAAATGCGCATTGTGTTCCCGATGCCCTTGCTTAAAATCGCGCCGAGTCCTGCTGCGCTCTTTACTGTACCGGCAAACAGTGTTCCTGACTCGGTGATCCCGAGGTGCAGCGGGTAGTCAAATGCTTTCGCCGCTTTTTCATAAGCCTCGATTGCGAGGTTCACGTCAGATGCCTTCATGCTGACAATAATATCGTGAAAATCGAGATCTTCAAGAATTTTAATGTGATGAAGTGCGCTTTCTACCATTCCGTCGGCAGTCGGATAACCGTATTTTTCTAAAATCCGTTTTTCAAGTGAACCGGCGTTTACTCCGATTCTGATCGGAATCCCTTTTTCTTTCGCCGCTTGAACGACAGCTTCGACTTTTTCGCGGCGGCCGATGTTGCCGGGGTTGATTCGGATTTTATCTGCGCCGCCTTCAATGGCTTTTAACGCAAGTTTATAATCGAAATGTATGTCAACAACGAGCGGAATGGAAATGCGTTTTTTAATATCTGCAATGGCGTTTGCCGCCCGTTCATCCGGACATGCTACCCGG
>NZ_JAVAXX010000229.1:0-10626 GCF_042709275.1 Bacillus sp. LR_5
CGTACGAAATAGCAACAAAGGCAGACATCTGTAATTGTTAAAATAATTCGCCCTCATTATACACGATATTGCAGTGATGAATCTAGGGATAACTCCTATTAATTTTTTCCAATTCGCGTTGGGCAGCCATCCTTGTTGGATTACTATGTATTTCGGCTCAATATTATTATGGTTAAAGAAACTTTTTTTATTCTGTTTCGTAGTAAATTTTGGAGGTGGGTGAGTTTTGACAAATTTGCTTGAAGCTTCAATAGAACAGGCCGGGTATACAAGCCGAAAAAAAGTGCTCACCGATGTTTTTCTGGAAGTCAGAAAAGGGGAACTAGTTGGACTGATCGGAGCTAACGGCGCCGGAAAAAGCACCGCAATCAAGGCGATACTCGGCCTTTCAGAAGATTTTAAAGGGCATATTGCCTGGAACGACTGTTCATTTGCATATATTCCGGAGCATCCGTCCTTTTACGAAGAACTGACGCTGTGGGAGCATTTGGATCTGATCAGCACACTCCACGGCATTGAAGAGAGAGAATTTGCGCATCGGGCCCAAAGCCTGCTGCAGACGTTTTCGCTTGATCATGTCAAACATGAGCTGCCTGTCACCTTTTCGAAGGGCATGCAGCAAAAACTAATGCTTATCCAGGCCTTTCTCTCTAAGCCGGATATGTATGTGATTGATGAACCGTTTATCGGCCTTGATCCGATATCGACGAAACGCTTTGTGGACATGCTTAAGGCTGAAAAAGAACGTGGAGCCGGAATTCTGATGTGCACGCATGTACTCGATACTGCGGAAAAAATCTGTGACCGGTTTTATATGATTGAGAAAGGTTCATTATTTCTCCAAGGCACGTTAAAAGATATTCAGGACAAGACCGGATTAGAGGGGCAGTCATTGCTTGACTGTTTTTATAAGGCAGTTCAAGGTGATCGGCCATGAACGGGCGTACGCTCTTTTTTCGAAGGCTGTTTGACTATTACAAGTATCAGTTTAAAGTGTTGCATGCGGTCATTGACTGGACAGTCGCTCTCTATATTGTTTTGCCGGCGATTGCTTTTGTCATCTATCAGTATATTGATTTGATGAATGGAAGAGGCCTTCTTTATGAGTGGTCTGAAGTGGCGGAGTGGAGATGGCTGTACGCTGTGTGTGGGCTGATCATGTTTACAGGCTCGATTCGTACATTTTTAATGGAAGCGGACAAAGTGTTTTTGCTGCAAAAGAAGGAAATCATCTATCAGCTCAAACGGTACGCGCTTTTGTATTCTTTTCTGGTCACGATGGCTAAATGGCTGCTTCTCTTTTTCATTGTCCTTCCCTTGATCAGTCATTCTGTTCACATCACATTCGCAGAAAGCACTGCTCTATTGTGTTATTTGTTTGGCCTTCATATATTCTTTTTATCCTTAAAGCAAGACAGGATCAGAAAGCCGCGATCTATTTCGAGATGGATTGGCGATATCCTTGTCAGAGCTATTCTTTTTGCTGGTTCTGCTATCCTGATTGTTTTTACTGAGCGGCATTTGCTTGCGCTTTTTGGCATTTTATTTTTGCTTTTCTCAGTTATCCGCAGTTTGAAAAAGACGGCTTCGTTCACGGCTTTTGAAGCTGAGGTGACTGAAGAGAAAAAAAGCAGGCTTGCCCTTGCAGGACTTGTGATGATGATGAGTCAGGAGGCGGGAATGCCAAAAGTAAAAGACAGGATGAGAAGAAAACCGTTATTATACCGAAATTCAAAAAGGATATTTAAAAGGCGAACGATCTGCACAGGCTATAAGGAATTGTTTTTTAAAGTCATGCTGAGGAATGGCGAGTATGCGAGGCAGATGTACATGCTATTGTCAGCTTTCACCGTTCTCATATTTGTTTCCCCAATTTGGCTGAAGGTGATTGCGCTGCTGGTATATACAGGGGTTTGCCGTTATATCCTGACGCTTATTTTTGACAAGGTCATGGATGCCCCTTTTTTAATTGGCACCGATAAGGAAAGTGATGAATATTATCGGGCCAGAAAAAGCTGTATCAACATCCTGCACTATGCGTTTGCCGCCTGTTGTTTTTTAGCGGCCGCTGTCTCTTTATTGTTTACATAAAAAACCCAAACGGCGACGTTGGGGTTTTTTGGTCTATCCTTATAAAATAAACAGCTGGATGAAAAACAGAATGGCGAAAACGATGACGAGCGGATGAATCTCTCTCCATTTTCCCCGCGCCGCTTTTACAATTGGGTACGAAATAAAGCCAAGCGCGATTCCTGTAGAAATGCTCGAGGTCAAAGGCATGGCTAGAATGACGAGAAACGCAGGAAATGCCTCGTCCATCTCTTTCCAGTTCATATTGGAAACTGAGCCCATCATCAGGCTGCCGACGATAATCAAAGCAGGCGAGGTGATGGCGGCTATACCTGACAAGGCGCTGACAAGCGGACTGAAAAACATTGAAGCCGCAAACATCACCGCGACAGTCAAAGCCGTAAGCCCCGTTCTTCCCCCGGCTGCGACACCGGCGGAAGACTCGATAAATGCAGTCGTTGGACTTGTGCCGAAAACAGCTCCTACTGTCGTCGCTGTTGAATCAGCAAGCAGCGCTTTTCGCACGTTAGGCAGCTTGTTGTTTTTCATCAGCCCGGCTTGCTCGGCAACTCCGATCATCGTGCCTGTCGTATCAAAAATGGTGACTAATAGAAAAGAAAAGACGACAGCGTACAGGCCGTGATGAATGACATCGCCAAAAGCGGTAAATGGATTTGAGATCATCAATCCTTCCGGCAAATGAGGAAGCGACATAAATCCCTTTGGAAAATGGAGCTGACCGGTGAAAAAGGCGATCAAAGCGGTAGCTGCCATTCCGATAAATAAAGCGCCGCTTACATTCAGCACCATCAGGACCACGCTGATCAAAAGGCCGACCAGCGTTAAGATAACACCAGGTGAATGCAGATTGCCGAGAGTGACCAGGTTTGACTCATCAGCTGCCACAATGCCCGCTTGACGCAAACCGATAAAAGCAATAAACAGCCCGATCCCAGTTGTGATCCCGTATTTTAAATTGTTTGGAATCGCTTCTATAAGTTGTTTTCTTAAAGGCGTTAACGATAGAATAATGAAGAGAACCCCTGCTGTAAATACTGCGCTGAAAGCTGTTGCGTACGTGATGCCGCCATCGCTTGCGCTTACGACATGAAAGGCTAAATAAGCGTTCAAGCCCATGCCGGGCGCAATAGCAATCGGATAATTTGCTGCCAGGGCCATCCACAGCGTTCCGACAATGGAGGCAATAATCGTTGCGGTGAAAACCTGGTCGAAAGGAACCCCGGCGTTAGCCAGAATGACCGGATTGACCACGACGATATAGACCATTGTGAAAAAGGTCGTCAGCCCTGCTATGATTTCTTGCTTTATGGATGTTTGCTGCTCTTTTAGATGAAACATAGTATCCTCCAATTACGAACGTTTTAACAAAACACCATTAATATTATTCGTTTTATTTGGTTTTTGCAAGTCATTTCTTGCGGAAAGGGGATCATTATGAACTGGGAAGTTGAAGTGATCAGAAAAAAAGAGGATTTAATTCGTGATACGCAGGAATTTTTGAGAATCAACAGTGTCATGGACGAAACAACCGCCGGACCCGGTAAACCGTTTGGAGAAGGGGTAAACGCCAGCCTGACTTCATTGCTGGAGCTTGGAGAAAAAGAAGGCTTTACAACAAAAAATCTTGACGGCTTCGCAGGTCATATTGAATGGGGGGAGGGCGATGACATTATCGGCGTACTTTGCCATGTTGACGTCGTGCCGCCAGGAGATGGGTGGACGAGTGATCCATTTTCAGCTGAAATCCGCAACGGACGGATTTATGCAAGGGGCGCCATTGATGACAAAGGCCCGACAATGGCGGCATTCTACGCGCTGAAAATCGTGAAAGACATGAATTTGCCCCTGTCCAAGCGAGTCAGAATGATTATCGGAACAGATGAAGAGAGTGATTGGAGATGCGTAGAGCATTATTTCAAGCATGAAGAAATGCCAACAATGGGCTTTGCGCCTGACGCCGATTTTCCAATCATTAATGCGGAAAAAGGGATCATCGATGCTTCTTTACTTATACCGCACCGCCCAAATCAAGCAGAACCAAAGGCAGTGCTTGTCTCGTTTCAATCAGGCCTTCGCTTAAACATGGTGCCCGACGCTGCGGAAGCTGTCATTGAAGGGCCGAAAAAAGAAGAGATTCTGTCTTCATTTAAAGACATGCTCCGCACGACGGACCAAAAAGGGGAAGCTGCAATAGAGAACGGACAGCTCATTTTGCGTATGTACGGTCTTTCCTGCCATGCGATGGAACCGAACAATGGGATCAATGCCGGCATTTTATTGTGCGAATTTCTCCAGCAGACTGAGCTTGACGATGCAGGAAAGCGGTTTGTGCAAGTTGTGACAGATAAGTTCTTAGGTGATACAAGAGGAAAAAAACTGGACATCGACTGTGAGGATGAAATCAGCGGTGAGCTGACATTAAATGTCGGAACACTGCGCTATAAAGAAGGGCAAGGAGGCGAGCTCGGGATCAATATCCGCTATCCTGTGACAGCAGAAAGCAAAGCGATCCGCGATGCATTCGAAAGTGCATCTGAATTTGATCTGGGAGAATTCAAAGACAGCAAGCCGCATCACGTGTCCGCAGATCATCCGTTAGTCAAAACCCTGCAAAAGGTTTATGAAGGCCAGCTGGGTAAAAAAGCTGACTTAATCTCAATCGGCGGGGGGACATATGCGAGATCCTTAAAAGCCGGTGTCGCGTTCGGCCCGCTGTTCCCCGGACGCCCTGACAGCGCACACCAAAAGGATGAATATATCGAAATTGATGACCTGCTGAGATCGACAGCGTTATATGCTCAGGCCATTTACGAGCTTGCAAAATAAAAGGACCGGCTTCTGCTGAAGCCAGTCCTTTTTTTAAATAAATGACCATAAATCAGTTGATAAGTACCGTTCTCCTGTATCAGCTGTCATGCAGACTACAACTTTGTCAGGAGAGAGGCGTTTCGCTGTTTCGATTGCCGCGAAGCAGGCAGCGCCTGATGAAGGACCGACAAGAATTCCTTCTTCAGCAGCGAGCCGTCTTGTCGTCGTATACGCGTCTTCATCAGAGATTTTGATAATTTCATCATAAACTTCTTCATTTAAAATCGGCGGTATAAAGCCTGGGCTCGTTCCTACAAGTTTATGCGCGCCAGGTTTTCCGCCGGATAATACAGGCGAACCCGCTGGCTCAACAACATGAACCGTGATATCCGGAAAAAGCTCTTTGAGCGCCTCACCTGTTCCGGTAATGGTTCCGCCCGTTCCAGAGGAGGCGACAAAAGCGCCGAGCGGTTTTCCGATTTCCTCTATTGCCCGGGCGATTTCAGGCGCTGTTGTTTTCCGGTGCGCATCAGGATTGGCAGTGTTATCGAACTGCATTGGAATATAGCTGTTCGGAATTTGTTCGGCAAGCTCCTTCGCTTTTTTGATGCTGCCCGGCATTCTTTCCTCTCCGGGAGTTAATACAACCTCTGCGCCGTAAGCTTTAAGCAGGTTGATCCGTTCCTTCGTCATCGTATCAGGCATCACTAAGATTGCTTTATATCCGCGTGCTGCCGCATTCATGGCGAGCCCGATGCCGGTATTTCCGCTTGTCGGCTCTATAATAACTGATCCCGGCTTGAGTAAACCGTTTTGTTCAGCTTCTATGATCATTTGATAAGCGGCTCTGTCTTTCACACTGCCGCTCGGATTGAAAAATTCAAGCTTTAAATAGACTTGTGCCGCATTTTCCGGCTGAAGCCGATTCAATCTCACTAGCGGTGTATCTCCTATCAGATCAGCTGTGTTTGCAACGATTTTCAACATTGTCATTCCTTTCTGAATAAAACAAGTGTCATATAATATCCTAACATAATAAACGTTTGTGCGAGAGTGTTTTCATACACTGTTCCTCTATCCGCACAGCCTCTTTATTGATAAAATAATAGCTGTCAAAGAAGGGAGTGTCAGACGGATGCCAGATATACGGCCTCATTATTTCATCGGTGTTCCCATACCTGAGGGAATTGCAAATCCGATCTACCAGGCTGCGAAAAACGAACCGGTATTGGCGTTTCAAAAATGGGTGCACCCGCTTGACTATCATATCACGTTAATTTTTCTCGGAGCGGCGGATGAGACACAAATAAAGAAGCTTGAAGGTTCGCTAGCAGAGATTGCTTCAGAAATTGACCCATTTTCAATTGAGTTTGACAAGATAGATGTATTCGGCGACCGCAGAAGGCCGCGCGTTTTACATCTGGAGCCAAAGAAAAACAAAACGCTTGATAGACTGCGGGAACATACGAAGCAGGCTGTACTTCAGGCCGGCTTTCAAGTGGAAAAAAGACCGTATCATCCTCATATGACGCTGGCAAGAAAATGGACAGGCGAAAATGGATTTCCAGCTCATGTTCCGTTTGAAAGCGGCGAGGTTTCGATGATGGCTGAACGATTTTCGCTCTTTCAAATACACTTGAACCAATCACCAAAATACGAGGAAATATTCAAATTTCAATTATCTTAATTCATTGCGGAGTGGAGAAACAAACATGGCACAAATCATCAAAATTCATGATTATATATCAAGATATGAGCTTGATCCGTACCATTATATCAACCAGTTTGTACGTCTGAAAAAAGAGCGCTGGCTTTCACTAGTAGAAGCAGCGGAGCGCCAGCATGAAGAAAGGCAAGCCAGAGCTGAAGAACCGGAACCGGTGCAGAAACGAAAAAAATTTTCATTGAAAAGAAGAAAAGAAGAGATAAAAGCCGATATACAAGAAGAGAGACACCAATGGTTTGAGGACGAAGAAGATATTCATGTAAGGCTCCCGAAGAGCAGGGTGGCGCTTGCTTCTTTTTATAAAAGACATTTATATGATTTTCAGCTCAAATGGGCAAGCTCTACTCTTTCAGAAATATCTCAACTCTCAAACCAGGTGAAGCAGGACCGCATTTTGCGTTATCTGACCCAGCAGCTGCCTGATTCTTATTTTATTATGTATAAGCCTGTGCTGAAAATTCAGCAGGCGGCGGTTGAATTAAGCATTGTGATTATTTCTCCTCTGGAAATTTATTGCGTTTCTTTTTTAGAGGCTGAGGAAGACAGTGTCTACATAGGGTCTAAAAATCGTTTTTGGGACAAGAAAACAGCCTCTCAGACTGCATCAGTGTTAAATCCAGGGCTTAGCCTGTTTCGCACGGACTCGGTTGTGTCAAAGATCGTAAAGGAAAAACAGGCTGAGATCCCGGTTCGAAAATTGCTTCTGAGCAGAACGTCGTACATCGATTACCCGGAGCCGCCATACGGCTTAGAAATAGCGGATAAGCGGAGCGCGGAAGAATGGATTGAGCGGCAGAAGAAAAACACTGCTCCGATCAAACATCATCAGGTAAAGGCTGCAAAGGCTCTATTGTCTTACTGCATGTCTGACTCCTATCGCAGACAGGAGTGGCTGGAGTAAAAGAGAACGATTTGAGCGGTTTTCTCATAACATAAGCAGGTGAGAAAGATGAGCCATTGGTTTTTTATTATTAATCCGACAGCAGGACATCGAAACGGCCTGCGTGTTTGGAAGTCCATTCAAAAAGAATTGATCAAACGAAAGGTTGAGCACCGTTCATTTTTAACTGAACATCCGGGACACGCCGAGGTGCTCGCCAGACAGATTTCAACGATACAAGAATATAAGCTGAAGCGCCTGATCGTCATTGGCGGAGACGGAACCATGCATGAAGTTGTCAACGGGCTGAAAGATGTTGACGATATTGAACTGAGCTTTGTGCCGGCGGGCGCGTATAATGATTTTTCACGAGGGTTCTCTATTAAAAAAATCGATCTGATACAGGAAATCAAGAAGGTAAAGCGCCCGTTAACAAGAACCTTTCATTTAGGGAGCGTCAATTTCCTTCAGGATAAATCACAGATTCTTTATTTTATGAATCATATCGGGATCGGGTTTGACGCATATGTCAATAAAAAGGCGATGGAATTTCCGTTGAGACGGGTTTTTCTTTTTCTCCGCCTTCGATTTCTTGTGTATCCGCTTTCTCATTTGCACGCTTCGGCAACCTTTAAGCCGTTTACGTTAGCTTGTACGACGGAAGACGAGACGCGCGAATTTCATGATGTCTGGTTTGCCGTTGTATCCAACCATCCGTTTTACGGGGGAGGCATGAAGGCGGCGCCCCTAGCAAATCCGCGCGAGAAGACATTTGATATCATAATCGTTGAAAACCAGCCGTTTTTGAAAAAATATTGGCTTTTATGTCTCATGGCATTTGGAAAACATACAAAGATGGATGGCGTTACGATGTTTAAAGCGAAGGACATTACATTTTACACGAAGGACAAAATCCCGTTCCATGCTGACGGAGAAATCATGGGCACTACCCCGTTTCGTCTGGCATCTAGTCCTTCACCCCTAAGGATCAAAACATAAACGTGTTTGAAGGAGAGAGCTTCCGATGGTCAGCATCCGCCGCAGCTTCGAAGCGTATGTCGATGACATGAATATCATTACCATTCTGATTCCTGCTGAACAAAAGGAAATCATGACACCGCCGTTTCGGCTTGAGACAGAAACAACAGTTTTTCCTCTGGCTGTCAGGGAGGAATACTCCCTTGAAGCAAAATACAAGTACGTCTGCGTATCCGACCATCCTTTGACATTTGGAAAAATCCATTGCGTCAGAGCATCCAGCGGCCACAAAACGGATCTCCAAATTGGCGCGGTCATCCGGACGGCTGCGTTCGATGACGAATTTTATTATGACGGAGAGCTGGGCGCCGTTTATACCGCGGATCATACCGTATTTAAAGTATGGGCGCCTGCTGCAACCTCAGCTGCTGTCAAGCTTTCACACCCCAATAAAAGCGGGCGCACATTCCAAATGACTCGGATGGAAAAAGGCGTCTATGCCGTTACGGTCACAGGTGACCTTCACGGATATGAGTATTTGTTTTGCATCTGCAACAATTCAGAATGGATGGAAACCGTTGACCCGTATGCCAAGGCTGTGACTGTAAATGGAGAGAAGGGCGTCGTCTTGCGCCCGGATCAAATGAAATGGACTGCTCCTCTTAAACCATTCTCACACCCTGTGGATGCCGTCATCTATGAGACGCACCTTCGCGACTTCTCCATCCATGAAAACAGCGGCATGATAAACAAGGGAAAATACTTAGCATTAACGGAAACTGATACACAAACCGCAAATGGCAGTTCTTCTGGACTGGCGTATATAAAAGAGCTCGGTGTTACACATGTGGAGCTTCTTCCGGTGAATGATTTTGCCGGAGTTGATGAAGAGAAGCCGCTTGATGCATACAATTGGGGATATAACCCGCTTCATTTCTTTGCCCCGGAGGGAAGCTATGCCTCAAACCCTCATGATCCTCAAACGAGAAAAACAGAGCTGAAACAAATGATCAATACCCTGCATCAGCACGGTCTGCGAGTCATTCTGGATGTTGTTTTTAACCATGTGTATAAGAGGGAGAATTCCCCCTTTGAAAAGACAGTGCCAGGTTATTTTTTCCGGCACGACGAATGTGGGATGCCATCAAACGGCACCGGCGTTGGCAATGATATCGCATCAGAAAGAAGGATGGCAAGAAAATTCATTGCGGATTGCGTGGTCTATTGGCTTGAAGAATACAATGTTGACGGCTTCCGCTTTGATCTCCTCGGGATTTTAGATATTGACACCGTGCTTTATATGAAAGAGAAAGCAACTAAGGCAAAGCCCGGAATCCTGCTTTTTGGAGAAGGGTGGGATCTGGCTACACCGCTGCCGCATGAACAGAAAGCTGCTTTGGCGAACGCGCCAAGAATGCCGGGCATCGGCTTTTTTAATGATATGTTTCGTGACGCTGTAAAAGGGAACACCTTTCACCTTAAGGCAGCAGGGTTTGCGCTCGGCAGCGGTGAATCAGCACAAGCTGTGATGCATGGAATTGCCGGGTCTTCCGGATGGAAGGCATTAGCACCGATTGTTCCGGAACCAAGCCAGTCCATCAATTATGTCGAATCACACGACAATCACACCTTTTGGGATAAAATGAGCTTCGCGCTTCCTCAAGAAAATGACAGCCGAAAGCGAAGCAGGCAAAGGCTTGCAGCCGCGATTATTTTGCTTGCCCAAGGGGTGCCGTTTATTCACAGCGGCCAGGAATTTTTCCGGACGAAGCAGGGAGTGGAAAACAGCTATCAATCCAGTGACAGCATCAACCAGCTCGACTGGGATCGCCGTGAAACATTCAAAGAAGATGTTCACTATATCCGCAGGCTGATCTCGCTGAGAAAAGCGCATCCTGCATTCCGTCTTAGGTCCGCTGCAGACATCCAGCGCCATCTTGAATGCTTGACGCTAAAAGAACACCTTATCGCATACAGGCTTTATGATCTTGACGAGGTTGACGAATGGAAAGATATCATTGTTATCCATCACGCGAGTCCAGACTCCGTCGAGTGGAGGCTGCCAAACGACATACCTTATCGGCTTTTATGTGATCCATCAGGATTTCAGGAAGACCCGGCAGAAATCAAGAAAACGGTTGCA